>NZ_JBQCGZ010000086.1:0-94757 GCF_051955155.1 Leifsonia sp. | reverse complement strand
TCAACCGACCAAACGTAACGGCCTTCGTGGCCTCAACCGTTCCACACGATAGCTGTAGATCCAGCACAAGGTCCGAGGAGGACACTCAATGGCTGACAACCTGAACAAGACCGAGCTCGTTGCTGCCGTCGCTGCGGCGTCGGGTCAGAGCCAGGCCACCGTCTCGAGCGTCGTCGACGCGTTCTTCGCCACCGTGAGCGACACCGTCGCCAAGGGCGGCAAGGTCACCATCCCGGGCTGGCTCGCCGCCGAGCGCACCGAGACCGCCGCTCGCACCGGCCGCAACCCGCAGACCGGCGAGGAGATCTCGATCCCGGCCGGCCACCGCGTCAAGCTGACCGCGGGCTCGAAGCTCAAGGCTGCCGTCAAGTAGTCTTCGCACGCTTGCCCGAGGGCGGCCCCGCACACGGTGCGGTGCCGCCCTCGTCGTCTGTCCTGGCCCGGGCGGCGGACGCTGTGGGCGGTCGCTCAGCGGCAGCGACGTAGGCTTGACGGGTGCCCCGAGTTCTCCGCGTGATGGGACCTGCCGTGCTGCTGGTCGCCGCCCTGGCGTCCGTGCTCGCCGCCCTCGCGTTCGGAGGCGGCGCGGCCGCCCCGCTGCTCCTTGACCCCGGCGCCCTGGTGCGCTGGGGCCTCCCGATCTCCACGCTCGTCGTCAACCTCTCGCTCGCGGGCACCGTCGGCGCGCTGGTGCTGGCATGCTTCGCGTTCGCACCGGACCGTCCCGAGTACGGCAAGGCGCTCGACTTCGCCGCGGGAAGCGCCGCGGTCATGACCGTCGCCGCGGCGATCACCGGGCTCTTCACCTTCGTGAGCGTCTCCAACGTCCCGTGGTCGTTCGACCAGACGTTCACGAATGGCCTCAGCTCGTTCATCACGAGCGTGTCGCTCGGCCAGGCCTGGCTCGGGATCACGCTGATCGCGGCCGCCGTCACGGTGCTGTGCTTCGCCGTGCGGAACCACACCGCGATCGTCTTCGTCACGCTGCTGGCGATGGCGTCGGTCGTGCCGATGGCGCAGCAGGGTCACAGCGCGGAGGCCGCGGGCCACGACGCGGCCGTGACGTCCTTCGGCCTGCACGTCCTGTTCGCCGCGATCTGGCTCGGCGGGCTGGTCACGCTGATCGTGATCAAATCCACGCTCGGCGGCGGCCGGCTGGTCACCGTGCTCGAGCGGTACTCCAGCATCGCCCTGATCTGCTTCGTCGTCGTCGCCGCGTCCGGGTACGTGAACGCGGAGCTGCGGGTCGGCAGCCTTGCGCAGCTGGCGACGCCCTACGGCATCCTGGTGCTGATCAAGGTCGCCGCGCTGGTGGCGCTCGGCCTGTTCGGCGTGATGCAGCGGCGCGTCCTCATCGGCCGGCTGAAGTCCGGGGGATCCCGTTCCACGTTCTGGTGGATCGTCACCGCCGAGCTCGCCTTCATGGGCATCGCCTCCGGCGTCGCCGCGGCACTCGCGAGGACGGTCACGCCCGTCCCGCAGACCCGCGCGGCCACCCCGACGCCCGCGGAGATCCTCACCGGCGAGAAGCTGCCGCCCGAGCTCACCTGGGGTCGGCTGTTCACGAGCTGGAACTTCGACCTGCTCTGGGTGCTCGGCTGCGCCTTCGCACTGTTCTTCTACCTGGCGGGCGCCTGGCGACTGCACCGCCGCGGCGACAAGTGGCCGGTGTACCGGACGGTGCTCTGGGTGCTCGGCATCGCCCTGCTGTTCTACATCACCAACGGCGGCGTGAACGTCTACGAGAAGTACCTGTTCTCGGCGCACATGTCCGCGCACATGGTGCTCACGATGGCGGTCCCGCTGCTCCTGGTGCCCGGCGCGCCCATCACGCTGGCGGCCCGGGCGATCCGCAAGCGCACGGACGGCAGCCGCGGCGGCCGCGAGTGGATCCTGCTCGCCGTGCACTCCCGCTTCGCCGGCATCATCTCCAACCCGATCGTCGCGGCGATCCTGTTCGCCGGCTCGCTGTGGGCGTTCTATTACACGCCCATCTTCCGCTGGGCGACGACCGACCACATCGGGCACGAGTGGATGATCGTGCACTTCCTGATCACCGGCTACCTGTTCGTCCAGTCGCTGATCGGGATCGATCCGGTCAAGTACCGCCTGGCGTACCCGTTCCGGCTGCTCCTGCTGCTGCTGACGATGGCCTTCCACGCCTTCTTCGGGCTGTCCATCATGCAGATGCACGGCCTGCTGCTCGCCGACTGGTTCGGGGCGATGGGACGCACCTGGGGCGCGACGCCGCTGGTCGACCAGCAGACCGGCGGCGGGATCGCGTGGAGCATCGGCGAGATCCCGACGGTGATCCTCGCGATCGTGGTGGCCATCCAGTGGAGCAGGAGCGACGAGCGCGAGACCAGGCGCCGCGACCGCAACGCGGACCGCACCGGGGACGCCGAGCTGCGCGCGTACAACGAACGGCTCGCCCGGCTCGCGGAGCGCGACGGCGCCAAGCGGTGACCCGCCGCTAGTCGGCGACGACGATGTCCAGCGACCCGTCCGGCCGGATCGTGACGCTGGAGAGCGAGACGGCGAACTTCTCGTCCGACTCCCGCTGTCGCACCGTCCCGTCGAACAGCGACTGGACGGTGACCGACAGGTGGGCGACGCCGACGGCCTGGTCCATCGTCCAGGCGGTCGCGCCGGCGGTGAGGTGGACGACGGGGTAGCTGACGATGCTCCACGTCGGCGTGCCCTGCACCCGGTCGTCGATCACGACGCCGAACGGGCAGCCCGCGGGTTGCAGCACCTGTTGCTTCGCGCACTCGTCGAGGAACGCGTTCAGCTGCTTCTGCACCGCGGCCGTGAACCCCGTGGTCGGCTGCGCGTCCACGACGGCCTCCGTCGTCCGGCCGGGCGAACCGGAGACGACGGTGGGATCGGCGTGCAGGTACAGGGAGCGGTGCCCCAGCTCGTAGCGGCCGGGGGCGAACATCAGGTAGTCCGCGGCGACGCTGAACGCGGACTCCGGCTGGTCGGGAGCGGCCGCGCGCGGGTCGACGGTGTGCGACCCGATCGTGAAGGTGGAGGCGTGCGCCACCGTGATGTGGGCGACCGTGAGCGGGACGGACGCGAACTCCCAGGTCGTCAGCACGCCGAGCACCGAGCCGGCGGGCCGGACGATGAAGTCCGCGGTGACCGCGCTGCCGTCCGCGAGCGCGTGCACCGTCACCTTGTGCTCGCCGCCGGCGAGCTCCTCGTCGGAGCGGACCGTGATGTCCGTCAGCGTCGGCAGCACGTCGCTGCGCAGCAGCTCGCGCGAGGCGTCGGCGGGCAGCCGGGCGCTCGTCAGCGCGGCTCTCGTCGGCGCGGCGCCGGGCATGGACAGCGCGGTGGCGACGTCGTGCGAGGCCAGGGCGTCGACGTACGCGGTGACGAATCCGGCTGGGCTGTAGAACGCGCGCTGCACCGCGCCGACGGCCGCGGCGAACGCGACGACGAGCAGGATCCCGATACCGGCCCAGAGCAGGAGGGGACGCGTCCTGATGCCCGAGCCGTCCCCACTCATGAGGCCATCCTATGGGCCTGTGGATGAGCGCCTGCCGGTGCGCGTGCGGGGTTAGAGTAGTTCGGCAGGTCGCGCGCGGAAGGGACTCGCCCGGAGGATCCGGTCCGGCGCTCTGCACTCGTTCGGCAGGTGCGTGGAAGGGGTTCGCCGATGGGCCGGCTGTCCCTCTCGCCCGAGCAGCAGGCGGTCTACGAGCTGATCGAGAACACGCGCGAGCACGTGTTCGTGACCGGCAGGGCGGGCACCGGCAAGTCGACGCTGCTGAACCACTTGTCCTGGAACACGGACAAGTCGCTGGTCATCTCCGCGCCCACCGGCGTCGCGGCGCTGAACGTGGGCGGCCAGACCATCCACTCGCTCTTCCGGCTGCCGATCGGCGTGATCGCCGACCACGACATCGAGCAGACCGTGGAACTGCGGAAGCTCCTCAACAGCATCGACACTCTGGTCATCGACGAGGTCTCGATGGTGAACGCGGACCTGATGGATGCGGTGGACCGCAGCCTGCGGCAGGCGCGCCAGCGTCCCGCCGAGCCGTTCGGCGGCGTGCAGGTGGTGCTGTTCGGCGACCCCTACCAGCTCGCCCCGGTGCCGGGGGACCACGAGGAGCGCGCCTACTTCAGCGACACCTACCGGTCGATGTGGTTCTTCGACGCCAAGGTCTGGCGCGAGGCGGACCTGCGGATCGTGGAGCTGCTGCAGGTGCACCGGCAGCACGAGTCCGAGTTCCGGTTCATGCTCAACGCGGTGCGGCACGGGCAGGTGACGAAGGAGATCGCGGACCGGCTGAACGAGGTGGGCGCGCGGCCCGCGCCGCAGGACGGCACCATCACGCTCGCGACGCGCAACGACACCGTCAACCGGATCAACGCGCAGGCGCTCGGCCGCCTGCCGGGGCGCGCGCTCACGGCGAAGGCGGAGGTGTCCGGCGACTTCGGCGGCCGCACCTACCCGGCCGACGAGGTGCTCGAGCTCAAGGTGGGAGCGCAGGTGATGTTCCTGCGCAACGACGTCGGCCAGGGCGACGGCCCGCGCTGGGTGAACGGGACGATCGGCACCGTCACCCGGATCGACTCGACGGTGTACGTCGACGTCGACGGCGAGGTGCACGAGGTGGAGCCGGCGATCTGGGAGAAGTACCGCTACAGCTACTCCCCCGAGACCAAGAAGCTCACGAAGGACGTGGTCGCCGAGTTCACGCAGTTCCCGCTGCGGCTCGCGTGGGCGGTCACCATCCACAAGTCCCAGGGCAAGACCTACGACGCGGCGATCGTCGACCTCGGAACGCGCGCGTTCACCTCCGGGCAGACGTACGTCGCGCTCAGCAGGATCACGACGCTGGACGGCCTCTACCTGACCCGGCCGCTGCGACCGAGCGACATCACCGTCGACCCGGACGTCGAGCGGTTCATGCGCGACGCGCGCCCGGTGCACGTCCCGGTGGCCGCCGCCTCCCCTGCGACGCCCTAGGCCGACCCGCTAGGGTTCTGCCTGGACGTGAGGGGAGACACCATGGCAGCGACGTTCGTGCTGGACTTCAGCGACGGCCAGCACCTGGAGACGATGGGCAACGGCGTGATCGGCCGCAACCCGTCCGTCCACACGCCGGGCACCGAGCTGGACGACCCCGCGCACGTCGAGCTGGTGACGATCGGGAACGACGCGAAGTCGGTCTCGCGCGCGCACCTGGCGTTCGGCCAGTACGACGGCGTCTTCTGGGTGATGGATCTCGGTTCCGCGAACGGGACGACGATCAGCTACCCGGGCGACGGGACGTTCGCGTGCGACCCGAAGACACGACACGAGGTGGACCCCGGCTCGATCGTCCGTTTCGGCAACGCGTCGTTCTCGCTGAGCAGGCGCTAGCGCTCGCCTACATTTGTGCCAGATCTCGGTGACTGCGCGCGCGCAGGCCGCGATTCGGCACAAATGTCGTAGCCGAAGGCGTCAGGCGGCGGCCTTCGCGGCGGCGAGGTCGTCGAACAGCTCGGTGTTGAAGCGGAACGCCAGCGCCACCTCGGCGATGACGCGGTCGCGCTCCTCGTCGTCCCAGTCCACGGCGTCCAGCTGGGCCCGGTAGACGTCCTTGAAGACCTTGGGCTTGGCGATCTCGGTGAAGAGGTAGAAGCCGACGCCGTTGGTCTCGAAGCCGTACTGGCGCTGCAGCAGCGTGCGGATGATCTGCCCGCCGGAGAGGTCGCCGAGGTAGCGCGTGTAGTGGTGGGCGACGAAGCCGCCCGGCCAGCCGGCGCCCACCTCGCGGACCCGCGCGGTGTAGCGGAGCGTGCTCGGCAGCGGGTGGATGCGGTCCCGCCAGTCCGGCCCGATCAGGAACTCGAGATCCGCCTCGATGGCAGGAAGCCGCGTGAGCTTCGGCGTGATGAACAGGGCGGCGACCGGGTCGTCCGCCATCCGCTCGGCGGCCTCCTCGAGCGCCTCGTAGATGAAGTAGTGCTGCGAGAGCAGGTGGATGTAGTCGTCGCGGCTGCCCTTGCCGCTCATCAGGTCCTGCATGAAGACCGCGCCCTCGCTCTCCTGGTGCACCGTACGGGTGCGCTCGCGGAGCGCCTGCGAGAAGGGGATGAGTTCGGCCACGTTGGTCTCCCGGTCAGGTAAGGCTTACCTAAGTCTGTCGCGTGCGGCCTGCGGCGTCAACCGCGGCCGGGCGTCAGTGCTGGTGGTGCACGGTGACCGCGGCGATGCCCGCGTCGGTCGCGCCGAGCGCGGGGATGGTGACCGCGCAGACCGCGCACGCGCTCAGCGTCAGCGAGGCGACGAAGCGGAGGGCGCCGGGGCTACGCGCGCCGGACCGCGGGGTCCGTCGGGCGCGGCGGAGCACGACCGCGGCGACCGCGGCGACGGAGAGGTCGAGCAGGGAGGCGACGGCCATCGGGAGGATCGGGAGGGAGAGGACCGTTCCCCCCGACGCCGTCGCGCCGGCCGTCGCGAGCGCCGCCCACATCCCCAGGGGGACGAGCGCGAGCGCGGGAACGGCGGCGAACGCCGGCGGCCGGTCGCGCGCCAGGGCGGCGACCGACCAGCCGAGCTCCGCCGCTGCCAGCGCCACGAACGCGGCCAGCAGCGGCGGGGGTGCGCCGGGGGCCAGGGCGGCGTGCAGCAGCCCGGCCCCCAGCGCGGCCACGGCGAGGAACGCCCGCGTCGCCGGGGCGACGGGACGGGCGTCCGACATCCTGCTCAAGGGGTGCGCCGTGGCCACGTCGGTCAGACCGCCATCGAGCGGGAGCGCACGGTCCGCTCGGCGCCGAGACCGACACCGAGGAGCACGATCGCGCTCACGAGGTGAAGGAAGTGGTCGGGGGTGTTCAGTGCCAGGATGTTGGCGCCGGTGCCCACGAGGAAGAAGCCGACGATGCCGAGCAGCAGGTAGACCGCGCCCACCGTGGTGTTCACGGCCTTCGCCGCCGCGACCCTGGTCAGACCCGCGATGAGCAGCGCGGCGCCGATGAGCAGGTGGGCGATGTTGTGCAGGGGGTTCACCTCGAAGATCCCGAGGATGAGGCCGCCCTTCGTCGCGACGAAGCCGACGCCACCCGTGAAGGCGAAGCCGAGCAGGCCGACCAGCAGATAGACGGCGCCGAAGATGGTGGCGACGAGGCGGTTCGGGGATGTGCGCATGAGAGTCTCCTCCTTGGACGACGGCGCACGGTCGCGCGCCTCGGTGTGTCTTCGGCGCGCCACGTCCGAACGGATTGGAGACCCCCGTGCGGGCTACAATCGCTGGACAGACTGGCACACGACCGTCGGGGGATGGCATGCGACGACCGAAGCGGCTCCACAGGGCAGCCCTGGCCGCGACCGCCGCTCTCGTCGCACTCGCGCTCGCCGCGTGCACGAGCGTGAACGCGGGCGCAGGCCTCCCCCAGCAGCAGCCGGGCGGTCTCGGCACCGAGGTCGAGAAGCGGCTGGACAGCGCTCTGACCGAGGCGATGACGAAGGCGGGCGCCTCCGCGGGCATCGCCGGGGTGTGGGCGCCCTGGGCGGGCAGCTGGACCGCCGCGACCGGGACGACCGCGCTCAAGGGCGGCACGCCGGTCACCACGGCGATGACGTTCCGCGCGGGTCAGCTGACGATGCCGATGTCGTGCACGGTGCTGCTGTCCCTGGTGGACGACGGCAAGGTCAAGCTCGACGACCCGGTCACCGAGTGGCTGCCCGGCCTCGTCGGTGTGACGGGGGTCACTCTCCGCGAGCTGTGCCAGAACACCTCGGGGATCGGCGACTACGCCGGCCAGCTGCGCACGCAGTTCCTCACCAACCCGACTCGATCGTGGCCGCCGCTCGAACTCGCGAGCGACGGCATCGCGACCGCGCGGACCGGGAACCCCGGCGAGAAGTACACGCCGTCGCAGACCAACGGCATCCTGCTCGGGATGGCGCTGCAGAACGCGACGGGCACCAGCTGGCAGCAGCTCTACAAGGAGCGCATCTTCGACCGGCTCGGAATGGACGCCACCGTGCTCCCGGACGCGACGGTGCTGACGCCGCCCGGACCGCATCCCGTCGGCTATGCCGCCCTGCCGGACGCGACGGGCAAGACGGTCTGCGAGCCGATGCACGATCTGACCAGGCTCTCCCCCACCGTCGGCTGGACTTCAGGCGGAGTCGTCTCCACGCTCGACGACCTGCGCATGTTCTCGCAGGCCCTCGCGTCCGGCTCGCTCGTCAGCGAGAGGTCGGCAGACGCGCAGGCGCAGGGGGTTCCCGCCGGGGCGTCCTGGCAGCGCTACGGACTCGGGATGCAGCTGCTCGGGCCGCTGCGCGGCGCCTCCGGCGCGATCCCCGGCTACCTGTCGGCGATGTACACCGACCCGGCGTCCGGCCTCACGATCGTCGTCGCCCTCAACAACTCGACGGCGGGTGCCGGCTTCGCCCAGGCCCTCGCCGAGCGCCTGGCCTCCATCGTCTCCAAGGTCCCCGCGGACACCAAGGGCGCCAAGGTCGTCTCCGCGCTGCCGTGGTCGGAGCAGCAGGCGGTCGACACCATGACGAAGGCGGCGGCCTGCCCGCTGCCTGCGCCGAAGAAGTAGCGGCTCAGGCGCCCGCGAGCGCCGCGAGCTCGGCGCGGACCGGGAGCGCGTCGTCGTCCAGCACGAGCTGGAGCGCGGCGCCGGTCCCCCGGTTGACGATCACCGGGGCCAGCAGGTTGACCGTGCTGCCCTCGCGGGACGGCGTCACGACCACCAGCAGCTGCGCCTGCTCCGCCGACTGGATGCCGAGCTCGGCCGCGCGGTCGTCCGGCAGTTCCGGCGAGTAGCCGGGGAGGTGCCGCTCCGCGTCGAGCGTGAACAGCCGGATCTCCGGGCGTTCGGTCGCGGTGAGCGTGAACAGTCCGTCCGCGCCGGCGACCGGCACCAGCTCGAACGCGTCGAGCGGCTCCAGCCCGGGAGGCGGGGTCACGAAACGCACGGCGGTCATCGGAGGAAGTCCATCAGGGTCGGCTGCAGCACGCGCGCGGTGACGGCGATCGCGGTCTGGTAGTTCACGTCCTGCGTCTTCAGGTCGAGCAGCACCTTGCTGAGGTCGACGTCCTCCAGGCCGGCGCGCTGCGCCTCGAGGGAGTTCGCGCCGACGGCGAGGGTGTCCTTCGCCTTGTCGATGCGGGTCTGGCGTCCGCCGATCTCCGCGTGCTCTCCCACGACCGCCTTCATCCTGTCGTCGATCTCCGCCAGGCGCGGCCCGACGTTGACCCCGTTGCGCAGGTCGCTCACCGTGTTGTCGATCAGGGCGAACACCGAGGAGGCACCGGTTCCGAAGACCGCGGCGCCGTCGGCGTCCACCCGGATGGTGGTGTCGGGGCCGATCCTGCGCTCCACTGTACTTCCCGCGACGCCGGTGAACGTGTAGTCGGGCTGGAACGCCACCCCCGCGTCCGAGTTGCCCGCGAAGACGGTGCGGCCCAGGTAGGTGGAGTTGGCGAGGGCCATCAGGCTCTTCTTCAGGCCGTCGAGTTCTGTCGCGACCGACTCCTTCGCCTCCGGGGAGAGCGCGCCGTCGTTGGCGCCCTGCACGGTGAGGTCGCGCATCCGGCGCAGGATGCTCTCCACGCCGGTCAAGGCCGAGTCGGCGGTGGTCAGCCAGGCGTCGCCGTTGTCGACGTTGCGCTGGTACTGCGCGGTGGCCGCCTGGTCGGAGCGGACCACCATCGCGCTCGCCGCAGCGGTCGGGTCGTCCGACGGCTTGGTGATCTGCTTGCGGCTGGTCGCCTGATCGTAGAGCTGCGCCTGGCGCTGCAGGCTGAGCTGCAGGTTCCGCTGCGCATTCAGCGTCTGCGTTGCGTTCGTCACGCGGGTGAACACGATTACCTCCCGACCAATCCGGTGTGGTTGATGAGCACGTCGAGCGCCTCGTCCACCGCCGTCATCACCCGCGCCGCGCCCTGGTAGGCGTGCTGGAACGCGAGCATGTTCATGTTCTCCTCGTCGAGGTCGACGGAGGAGTTCGCCAGTTGCGCGCTGCTGGCCGAGCTCGCGGCCAGGTCGGCGAGATCCGACTGCTGCTGCTCGGTCTTGCTGGCGACGCCGACCCGCACCACGAAGGCGGACCACTGCTTGTCGACGGCGTCCGTGCCCGTTCCGAGCTGGGCGATCGCGTCGGCGATGCTGCCGTTGCTGCCGCCGGCGCCCGGCGTGCCGGTCGCGACCTGCGAGACGGAGGTCGGGACGACGGACAGGCCGAGCGCGGCGGGCTTGGACGCGTCGATGGCGAAGAAGTCGAGGCCGGTCGCGCCGGTCGGCGTGGCGCCCGTGCTGTGCACGGCGTTCACGCGCTGGGCGAGCGAGACGGCGAAGGCGTTGTAGCTCGCGGCGGCCTCGGCGAGCACGCCGCCGGTTCCGGAGGCGTCAGCGGGCGCGAGCGTGGAGACGGCGCCCGCGATCTGACCGCCCTCCAGGGCGATCGCGGCGCCGGGGCGGTGGGCCCACTCCAGGCGGACGGGGTCGCCCGCGGCGTCGGACATCCGCTGGCCTCCGGCCAGCTGGACGACATTCGCCGTGGTGCCGGAGACGAGCGCGTTGCCGCCGACCAGCACATCCACCGTGCCGTCGTCGTTCGGGCGGACGACGCCGCCCGCCAGGTTCGCGATCTTCGCCGTCAGCAGGTCGCGGCGGTCGAGCAGCTCGTTCGGCGAGGCACCGGCGGCGACCGCCGAGCGGATGCGGCCGTTCAGGTCGGCAACCTCGGCGGCGGCGCTGTTGAGGTCGTTGACCATCCCCGACGCGTTCTGCCGCAGCGCCGTCCACTGGTCGTCGACGGCGCGGTAGCCGGCGGCGATCTGCGTGACCAGGCTGCCCGCCTGGCCGAGCAGCACGCCGACCGGCGCCTGCTCCCCCGCCTGGTTGGCGACGTCGCCCCAGGCGGACCAGAACTTCTGCAGCTGGGCGGAGATGCCGTTGGTGCCCGGCTCGTTCAGCGAGCCCTCCAGCGTCGCCAGCGCCTGAGCGCGGGTGGAGGAGTAGCCGGCGAGCGCCGTCGTCGTGCGCACGCGCGCGTCGAGGGCGGCGTCGTCGAGCCGCTGGATGCCGTCGACGCTCACGCCCTGGCCGGGGCGCACGCCGCCGGAGAACAGCCCGGCGTTGTTCAGCGCGGGGACACCGGAGGTGGTGACCCGCTGGCGGGTGTACCCGGCGGTGTTGGCGTTCACCAGGTTCTGGCCGACGACGTCGAGCCCCGCCTTCGCGGCGACCAGGCCGGTGTACGCGGTGTTCAGTCCGCTGAAAGTGCTCATCACGCCTCCGTGTCGAAGAGCCGCGCGCCGGTGTCGCCGGGGCGGTTCTCGCCCGCCGCGCCGTACACGCCCGCGTCCGGTCCGCTCCCGGTGAGGCCGCTCAGGGTCTCCTGGGTGGACCGGGCCGCCTCGCGCAGCAGTCGCTCGTTGGTGTCCCGGACCTCGGCGATCTGACCGGTGAGCTCGGTCATCGCCGTCAGGTGCGAGGTGAAGATGTCGGACCAGATGCCGCTCGGTGCGGCGGCGGCCAGCTCGCGCAGGGTGGCGTCGGGGCCGATCCCCCACTCCTCGGCCACGACGGCGACCTCGACCGTGCGCGCGAGCCCGACCGCCCGCATGCGCTCCATCACCTGCTCCACCTCGCGCGTCGCGTGAGAGATCCAGCGCGACTTGCCGGAGATGAGCAGCAGCTGCTCCTCCTCCAGCTTGAAGAGCAGGAGCTCGAGGAGCTCACGCTCCTTCCAGAGCTGCGCGGAGAGTTCGCTCGCGGCCATGTCGCTCCTGACGTCCTCGTGAGTCGATGTGCGCACCTGGGTCCCTCGATCCGACAGCGGACGGGTTGTCCGCCTCATGGGGGACCATCGGCAGCCTCGAAGCCAACGTTAGGCGGTGCAGGCTTTGAAATCCCTCAGGGGCCTAGCCGGTCTGCGCGCGTTTCTCCTCTCCCCGTACTGGGGGTAGGTGCTGCCCCGTAGTGGGGGCAAAACACTCGGGACCGCGCCGTGCGGGCGTTGTTACCGTGAACACGAAAGACCCCTAGCACCCGCTCGGCACCCGACCCAGCCCGAGCATCCAAGCACCGCCCGCGTACCCGCGCACCGCCTCCCGACCGAGGTGGATGCACGGTGCCCGGAACTACCAGAGGGGTCGCCCGCGTGAACCGGAACGAACGCAACACGCTCGTCGTCGAGAACCTGCCGCTCGTCGGCTACCTGGTCTCCGACCTGTGCGCGCGCGCTACGCACCTGTCGCGCGACGACCTGGCCTCGGCCGGCTCGCTCGCGCTGGTGCAGGCCGCCGAGGCGTACGACGCGACGACCGGTGTCCCGTTCGGGGCGTACGCCCGCACCCGCATCCTCGGCGCGCTCGCCGACGAGCTGCGCGCGAGCGACTGGGCGACGAGGTCCGCCCGCAAGCGCATCAAGGAGACGCTCGCCGTGCAGGAGAGCCTCAGCTCGGCGCTGGGACGGACCCCATCGGTCGACGAGATCGCGAGCGCGCTCGGCGTCGACCGGGAGACCGCGGCGGCCGGGCTCGCGGACGCCGCCCGGTCGGTCACGACGCTCGACGAGACCATCGAGCCGTTCCTGATCTCGGAGACGCCGGGCCCGGAGGACGCGCTGCTCGCCGGCGAGCGCACGTCCTACGTCCGCGCTGCGGTGGCAGCGCTGCCCGACCGGATGCGCTCGATCGTCGAGGCGATCTACTTCGACGACCGCACGGTGACCGAGATCGCCGAGGAGCTCGGCATCACCCACTCCGCGGTGTCCCAGCAGCGCTCGGAGGCGATCCGCCTGATGCGCGAGGGCCTCGCGACGCACTACGCGGACGAGGGCGATCCGGAGGTCATCGAGGCACGCACCTCGCAGGCCCGCCGCAGCGCCTACCTCGCCCGGCTCGCGCAGCACGCGGTCGCGAACCTGCACCCGCACGCTCCGGCCCCCGCCTCCCCCGCCGCGCAGGCATCCTGAGCCGTCCCCGAAGTCGTCGCTAACGGGGCGAGGGCGACGGCCGATAGAGGGTTCTGCGGGACACGGACGGACCGCGTAAGAACAGCCCAGTCATGGAGGAAACATCATGGGTATGCAGATCAACACCAACATCTCGGCGCTCAACGCCTACCGCAACCTGAACAACACTCAGAGCGACCTCTCGAAGTCGCTCGAGAAGCTGTCCAGCGGCCTCCGCATCAACCGTGCGGCGGACGACGCGGCGGGTCTCGCGATCTCCGAGGGCCTGAAGTCGCAGGTCGGTGGCCTCACCGTCGCCGCCCGCAACGCTCAGGACGGCATCAGCGTCGTGCAGACCGCTGAAGGCCAGCTCACCGAGGTCCACTCGATCCTGCAGCGCATGCGCGACCTGGCCGTCCAGGCAGGCAACGACTCGAACAACGCCGACTCGCGCGCCGCCATCAAGACCGAGGTCGACCAGCTGACCAAGGAGCTCACGCGCATCTCCGGCGACGCGAACTTCAACGGCATCAAGCTGCTCGACGGTTCCAACGCGAAGCTGACCTTCCAGGTCGGCGCCGGCGACTCGGCGGCGAACGACCAGATCGACGTCGACCTGTCCGGCGCGAACGTCGCCACCATCGCCACCACCGTGGGTGCACTCACCTACGACTCGGCCGCCAACGCCCTCACCACGATCACCGCGCTCGACACGGCGATCAAGGGCGTCTCGACGGCTCGCGCCAACCTCGGTGCGGTGCAGAACCGCTTCGAGAGCACCATCCGCAGCCTCAACGTCTCCAAGGAGAACCTGTCCGCTGCGAACTCGCGCATCACCGACACCGACATGGCGGAGGAGATGGTGAAGTACACCCGCTCCAACATCCTGTCGCAGGCGGGCACCGCGATGCTGGCCCAGGCCAACCAGTCCGGCCAGGGCGTCCTGCAGCTCCTCCGCTAAGCAGCACACAGGCTCCTAGCGCAGAAGCAACAGGCCCGGCGGCCGGGACGTCATCCCCAAAGGACGTCCCGGTCGCCGACCACGTGCACCACAACGACATCCGGCACCACCCGCAGCAGGTCCGTAGAAGGGAGAGCACCGCATGGGATTGGCCATCGACGGTCTGATCAGCGGCCTGAAGACGACGGACTTGATCGACCAGCTGATGCAGGCGGAAGCCGTTCCGCAGACCCTGCTCAAGAACAAGGTCAGCGACTCGACGACCTTCATCACGGCGATGCAGACCCTCAACGCGAAGGTCGCCGCGCTCGCCGATTCCGCGGGCAAGCTCGCGAAGCCCGCGGGCACCGACCTGCACACCACCAGCAGCAGCTCGACTGCCGTCACCGCCATTGCGGGGCCGGGGGCCGTCGACGGCAGCATCGACTTCACCGTTGACCGCCTGGCGCAGTCCCAGGTCACGGTCACAGGACCGCTCACCCAGTGGCCGGATCAGCCGCCGACCCTCACGTTCGTCGCCGCCGACGGCACGACGACGCAGGTCACCGCCGCCAGCTCGTCTCTCGCCGATGTCGCCGCCGCGATCAACAAGGCCGGCGTCGGGGTCAGCGCGACCCGCGTCTCGGCCGGGCTCGATCCCGCGACCGGCCAGCAGCTCTACCGCCTGCAGCTCAGCTCCACGAAGACGGGAGCCGCTGGTGCGTTCACCGCGTACCGCGGCACCCCGGCGGACGTCGCGGCGGGCACCGCCACGAACATCCTCAGCGATCCGGGCGCCGCGCAGGTGCGGCAGGCCCAGGACGCCCAGCTCACGCTCTGGTCCGGCACCGGCGCCGCGCAGGTGGTCACCAGCTCGACCAACACCTTCGGCGACGTGCTGCCCGGTGTCACCGTGACCGTGACGGCCGCGTCGACGACGCCGGTCACCCTCACGGTCGCCCGAGACGACAAAGCACTGTCGGACGCGGCGAACACCTTCGTCACCTCCGTCAACGACATCTTCACCTACATCGGCCAGAAGCAGGCCGTCGCCACCAGCACGGACTCCGCCGGCGGCACGGTCGTCACCGCGGGCGCCTTCACCGGCGAGTCGACGGTGCGCGACGCGAACCAGAAGCTCATGGACGCGGTGATCGCGCCCATCGACGGCGTCTCCCCCTCGACCTACGGAATCAGCATCACGAGCGACGGCCAGGTCACGTTCGACAAGGACAAGTTCGCCACGGCGCTCGCGACCGACCCCGACAAGGTCAAGGCGGCGCTGTCCACCATCGCGCAGCGCGTCTCAGACGCTGCGACGGTCGCCAGCGACAAGTACGACGGCACCATCACGACGAAGATCCAGGGCGAGCAGAAGACGGTCAAGAGTCTCAACGACCAGATCGCGGACTGGGACACCCGTCTCGCCGACCGGCGGTCGACCCTGGAGAAGACCTATGCCAATCTCGAAGTCCAGCTCCAGCAGTTGCAGTCCCAGTCGTCGTGGCTGACCGGTCAGCTCGCCTCCCTCTCGTCGGGCAAGTGATGACGATGCTCGGGAACGCGGCGGCCAAGCTCTCCGCCTACAACAGGGACAGCGTGCTCTCGGCGAGCCCCGCCCGCCTGCTCACGATGCTCTACGACCGGCTCGTGCTCGATCTCACGCGCGCCGAGGATGCCCTGCGCGCCGAGGCGTGGCCGACCGCGTGGGAGAACCTGCGGCACGCCGACCAGATCGTCGCGGAGCTCGCCTCGAGCCTGCGGGTCGACCTGTGGGACGGCGCGGAGGGGCTCCTCCAGCTGTACGCGTACGTCGCGGACCTGATCGTCGCGGGCACCATCGAGCGCGACGCGGACAAGGTGCACGAGGCCATCGGGCTCGTCGAGCCGCTGCGGCAGACCTGGCACGAGGCCGCCGCGGCGCTGCCGGCGGCCGGCGGATCGCCACGCGCCGGTACGGCGGCCGGCGCGGGCGCCTATGGGGCGGCCGGAGACGAGGGTGGGCATGACCTCGGTGTCGCCTGAGCTCGAGGACGAGTACGAGGACCTCGCCGCGGAGGCGGCCTCCTCCCCCGCCATCGAGGCGTGGGCGGACGCGCTCGCCCGCATGGAGCAGGAGCTGCACGGGGCGCTCGCCACGGTGGACCCCGTCCCCTGGCGTCCGCCGATCGGGCTCGGCCCGATCCCGGCCGAGCTGCAGGAGCGCGCCGCGCGGCTGCTCGAGGCGCAGCTACACACCATCCGCTACCTGGAGGACGTCCGCCAGACCACCGCGAAGCACCTCGCCGCGGTCAAATCCGTCCCGCGCGCCGAGGCCGGTCCGCACCCGGTCTACTTCGACCTGATCGGCTGACTGCGCGCCTCCCGGGCGTGTCGACGGCGTTCAACCTCCGTTCAATCTGCGGGGGTCGACCGCGCCGTCCGCCGTCGCATCCCTCCCCAGGTTGTCCACCTGTGGATAACTATGGGGAGAACCCGTGGATGGGAGTGCGAAACGTGTGGAGGACACGCGCGGAATGTGTGGAATCTCAGAATTCCCAGGAAAGCGAAAACCGGTCTGACCAGCGTTTTCGGCGCAACAATCACGCATTCGAAAGTGCGTTCGAAAGCACACGGGTGTAGTTCACACACTGTGTAAGGCTGTGGATGAAGGTGTGGGATAACGCCGGCTTAGCCGGTTTCATCCACAGGCGGGTCGCGTTCCGCGGGGAGGGCGCGACACCTGCCGTTCACCGGGATCGGAACCACCCCGAACTGGGCACAGGCACCCCGCCTAACGCATACCGCGCCGTGGTCGATAGAGCGAATCGAGCACGGATCGCTCATCGACTGGCCACGGATGGGCCGCCCCCTCGACACCGATGGAGTGCAGTGTGCTCGAATCCGTGACCAGCGCCGCCCTGCTCAGCGCGCTCGACGGCCTCGCCGCGCGCCAGCGTGCGATCGCGAACAACATCGCCAACGTCAACACTCCCGGCTACACCGCGGAGCGGGTGTCGTTCGAGGACGCGCTCGCTGCCTCCGTCGAGCGCGGGGACGGTCACGTCGCGGCGACCACCGCCCGCTCGCTCGAGCCGACCAGGCTCGACGGCAACAACGTCAACCTCGACACCGAGACGCTCTCCAACGTCGACACGGTGCTCCGCTTCCAGTTCGCGTCGCAGGCCGCAGGCAACCAGTTCTCGGCCGTCCGCGCCGCGCTGAAGACGACCTGACCCGGCGACGACGACCCAGACCGAGAGGACGCACCCCATGACCTTCGACGCGATCGGGATCGCGGGCACCGGGCTCACCCTGCACCGCAAGTGGCTGGACGCGATCAGCGACAACCTCGCCAACATCAACACCGCGAAGCCCACCGACGGCGCCGCCTTCCAGGCGCGGTACATCGTCGCGCAGGAGGGGGAGGGCGTCTCCGGCGCGTACGTCGCGGGCGCCGCGTACGGCAGCGCGGAGGGCCGGATGGTCTACGAGCCGAACAACCCGGTCGCGGACGCGAACGGCTACGTCCGCTACCCCGACATCGACCTCTCCGAGCAGATGGGCGCGCTGATCATGGCGCAGCGCGGCTACCAGGCGAACGCCGCGGTGGTCGACCGTGCGAAGGAGTCCTACCAGGCCGCTCTGCAGATCGGAAAGAACTGATGCCCATCCCCGCGATCGGATCGATCGGCGCCGTCGACGCCACCACCAGCGCCGCGGGCGCGGCCACCGCGACTTCGGGAACCGGGGGAGCGGCGTTCGGCGACGCGCTCACCAGCGCCGTCGACAACCTCCAGCAGCTGCAGGGCACGAGCGACACCCTCGCGATCAAGGCCGTCACCGGCAACCTCGACGACATCCACGACGCGACCATCGCCGCCACCCGCGCGCAGGTCACCATGGAGCTCGTCGCCGGCGTCCGCAACAAGGCCGTCGACGCGTTCAACGAGATCATGCGGATGCAGGCCTGATGCCTCAGCAGGTGACGAGCTTCTTCCGGCGGATCGGGGACACGATCCGCGGGTTCAGCGTGGCCCAGCGGGTCATCGCCGTCCTGGGCATCGCCGTGATCGCGCTCGGCGCGACCGGGCTGGCGATGTGGGCGTCCCAGCCGTCGTACACGCCGCTGTTCTCCGGGCTGCAGGCGTCCGACGCGTCCTCGATCGTCGACCAGCTGCGCACCGACGGCGTCCCGTACGAGCTGACGGACGGCGGGTCCACGATCATGGTCCCGCAGCAGAAGGTCTACGACGAGCGGCTCAAGGCCGCGTCCGCCGGGCTGCCGACCTCCACCTCGGGCGGCTACTCGCTGCTCGACAAGATGGGCGTGACGTCGTCCGAGTTCCAGCAGTCGGTGACCTACAAGCGTGCGATGGAGGGCGAGCTCGCCAACACCATCGGCGCCATGAAGGGCGTGAAGACCGCGTCCGTGCGCCTGGCGATCCCCGAGGACACCGTTTTCGTGTCCGAGAAGAAGGACCCGACGGCCTCGGTGTTCGTGGAGACGCAGAACGGCGTCACGCTGACGTCCGACCAGGTGCAGGCGATCGTCCACCTGACCAGCGCCGCCGTCACGGGCATGAAGCCGACCGACGTGGCAGTCGTCGACGCGGACGGCACGGTGCTCAGCACCGTCGGCGCCGGCGCGACCGGGGGAACGGACAAGCAGGCGACGACGTACGAGACCAGGGTCAAGTCGGCCGTGCAGGAGATGCTCGACAAGGTCGTCGGCCCCGGCAACGCCACGGTCGCGGTGGCCGCCGACGTCAGCACCGAGTCCGCGCAGCGCACCGAGGAGTCGTACACGACCCCGACGAACGCGCCGTCGCTCAGCGAGACCACGCAGAAGGAGACCTACACCGGGACGGGAGGCGGCGCGGCCGGTGTGCTCGGCCCCGACAACATCGCGGTCCCGAACGGCACCAACGGCAACGGCAGCTTCAGCTCGGAGTCGGCCACCAAGGACAATGCGGTGGACAAGGTCACCGAGCAGCGCACCATCCCCGCCGGCGCGGTCACCAGGCAGACGGTCTCCGTCGCGCTCAACTCGGACGCGGTCGGCAACGTGAGCGCCAACGAGATCCGCAACCTGGTCAACGCCGCAGCCGGCATCGACACCGCGCGCGGCGACGCCGTGAGCGTCGAGATGGTGCCGTTCAGCACGGCGGGCGCGAAGGAGGCGGCCAAGGCCATCCAGGAGGCGAAGGACGCGGCCGCCGCGGACCAGCTGAGCGGGATCATCCGCAGCACGATCATCGGCGCGGCCATCGTCGCCGCCGCGATCATCGCCTTCGCCCTGTTCCGGCGCAGCCGCAAGCGCGCCGCCGAGCAGGCGGAGCTGGATGCCGAGGCGGCCGACACCCTCGCGCTCGACCAGCTGCCGTTCCCGATCGCGCTCGACCCGGCGCCGCCGACCGTGCCGATGCAGCTCGACCCGCTCCCGGACCCCGAGGGACCGGAGCTCGAGGCCGAGCGCCGCCGCGCGGAGATCGAGGCCCTGGCCGAGCGCGACCCGCAGAAGACGGCTGAGTACCTGCGCAGCCTGATGGAGGACCGGGCGGGCGTATGACCGACACCAAGAGCCAGCTGACCGGCGCCCAGAAGGTCGCCGTCGTGCTGATGAACATGGACCAGCAGCGCGCGGCCCAGGTGATGAAGCAGTTCTCCGACGAGGAGGCCGACGAGATCACCGCGGAGATCCTGCGGCTGCGGCGCGTGGACCCCGGGATCGCCGAGAAGGCGCTGAACGAGTTCCACGACATCACCACCCGCGGCGCCGTCACCCGCGGCGGCCGCGACATCGCCGTCGGGCTGCTCGAGGCGTCGTTCGGCGCCGAGCGGGCGACCGGCGTCCTCAACCGCGTGGCGTCGAGCCTCGCAGGCAAGCAGTTCGAGTTCCTGGACGCGGTGGAGCCGGGGCAGGTGCAGATGCTGCTGGCGGGGGAGCTGCCGCAGACCAGCGCCCTGGTGCTCGCGCACCTGCGCGCGGACCACGCCTCGCGCATCCTCGCGGGCCTGGACGACACGGCGCGCACCGAGGTGGCGCACGCGATCGCGACCATGGGCTCGCCGAGCCCGGACGCAGTGCGCGTGGTCGCGGACACCCTCAAGCAGCGCGCGAGCGCGGTGGTCGCGGCGCGAACGTCCTCCGACTCCGTCGGCGGCATCCAGCCGCTCGTCGACATCATCAACCGGGCGGACGCCAGCACCGAGAAGGCGCTGCTGGAGGCGCTGGAGCAGCGCGATCCTGCACTCGCCGAAGAGGTGCGCTCGCGCATGCTGACCTTCGAGGACATCGTCCGGCTGGAGGCGCGCGACGTGCAGCAGGTGCTGCGCGGCGTCGACGCTGCGGTGCTCGCCGTCGCCATGAAGGGTGCGCCCGACGCGGTGGCCGAGGTCATCACGACCAATCTGTCCGAGCGGAACCGCGAGGTGCTCGAGGACGAGATCCGCATCCTCGGCCCGGTGCGGCTCTCGCAGGTCGAGGATGCGCGCGCGGCCATCGTCCGTGCTATCCGCGACCTGGAGGCGACGGGCGCGATCACCGTGCAGCGCGGGGACGAGGACGCGTATGTCGAATGACGTCGCCTTCGCGCCGCTCGCTGTGCCGGTCCTCGCGGAGACCGAGGATCAGCACGCGGCGATGACCGCCGCCCGCTCGCGCGGGTACGCGGCGGGTTACGCCGCGGGCCTGCGGGCGGCAGCGGAGGAGCAGGCGCGGTGGCTGGCGGACGCGGAGGCGGCGCGGGCGGCCGAGGCCGCGGAGGCCGCGGACCGGGTGCGCATCCTCATGACGGCGCTGCACACGGCGGCCGTCGAACTGCGCGAGGCGACGGTCCCGGTGCTGGAGGAGGCGGAGGGGACGCTCGCGGCGGCGGCGTTCGCGCTCGCCGGAGCGGTGGTCGGCGACGCGCTGGCCGACCGGCTCGCCGCGGCGCGGGCTGCCGTCGCGCGGGTGCTGAGCGACCCGGCCGGGGGAGCGGTGGCGACCATCCGGATGCACCCGGAGGACGTCGCCCTGCTCGCGGGCCGGGAGGGCGCGCCCGCGTCCGACCCGCGGATCGTGGCGGACGCCGCCCTGAACCGCGGCGACGCGATCGGCGAGCTGCCGGACGGCTGGCTCGACGCCCGCATCCACGCGGCGCTGGAGCGTGCGAAGGGCGCGATCGGATGAGCGTGCTCGCGGGGTGGCAGGCGGCCGTGGCGGCCGCCCGTCCTGAGCGCGTCGGCCGGGTGACCGGCGTGGTCGGGCTCGGAGCGGAGATCGAGGGCGTCGCCGCCGCGATCGGAGACCTCGTGGTGATCGGCGAGGATCCCGGCGTGCACGCCGAGGTCGTCGCGACGACGGCGTCCGGTGCGCGCGTCATGCCGTACGGTCGGCTGACCGGTGTCGCGGCCGGGGCGCCGGTGCGCGCCGTCAGCACGCCGCTGCTCGTCCCGACCGGCGCCGGGATGCTCGGACGCGTCATCGACGCACTCGGCAGGCCGGTCGACGGCCGGGGACCGATCGAGCCGGACGGCTTCGTGCCCCTCGACAACCGCGCGCCGGACGCGATGCGCCGGGCGCGCATCCTGAACCCGCTCGGTCTCGGCGTGCGCGTGCTCGACACGATGGTGAGCGCGGGACGCGGCCAGCGCCTGGGGCTGTTCGCCGGGTCGGGCGTCGGCAAGTCGTCGCTGCTGTCGATGATCGCGCGCGGGACCGAGGCGGACGTCTCGGTCATCGCGCTGGTGGGGGAGCGCGGTCGCGAGGTGCGCGAGTTCCTCGAGGACGACCTCGGGCCCGCCGGTCTCGCCCGCTCCGTGGTGGTCGTCGCGACCTCCGACGAGCCGGCCGTCATGCGGCTGCGCGCCGCGTTCGCGGCCACCAGGATCGCCGAGGCGTTCCGCGACCAGGGCCGCGACGTGGTGCTGATGATGGACTCGCTGACGCGCGTCGCGATGGCGCAGCGCGAGATCGGCCTCTCCGCGGGCGAGCCGCCGGCGACGCGTGGCTACCCGCCGTCGACGTTCTCGCTGCTGGCGCAGCTGCTGGAGCGCGCGGGCACCGGCGAGACCGGCTCGATCACCGGCCTCTACACGGTGCTCGTGGACGGCGACGACCACAACGAGCCGATCGCCGACGCCGCCCGCAGCATCCTCGACGGGCACGTGGTGCTCGACCGTCGGCTGTCCGTCGTCGGGCACTTCCCGTCCGTGGACGTGCTCGGCTCGGTCTCGCGGCTCGCCTCCCGCGTCACGACGCCGGAGCAGCGCGCCGCCGCCACCGCGCTCCGAAGCGTTCTGGCCGCGAAGGTGGGCGCGCAGGACCTGCTCGACGTCGGCGCGTACAAGCCGGGAACCAACCCGAAGGTGGACGCCGCGGTCGCGAACGAGGACGCGATCAACGCGTTCCTGCGTCAGGGCATCGGCGAGCCGGCGCCGCTCACGGATTCGTGGGGGCGCCTCGGCGCCCTCGTCGCAGGGATGGGAGTGGTCTGATGGCACGAGCGTTCCCCTTGGCCGGGCTGCTGCGGCTTCGCCAGATCGAGAAGGAGCACGCGGCGAGCGACCTGGCGGCCGCGAACGCGCTGCGGAGGACTGCCCAGGACAGGCAGGCCAGCGCCATCGCCGCGCTGCACGCGGTCCCGGTGGAGGCGACGGACTCGTCGACGCTGTTCGCGCTCGCCGCGGCGCGCGCATCGACGCGCAGCATGCTGACCGATCTGTCCGCCCTCGCGGAACAGGCGGAGGCGCAGGCGGCGACCGCGCAGGCGGCGTTCACCGAGGCAAAGAAGCGCGCGGTCGGGCTGGAGAAGCTCGAGAACCGGCACCGGGCCGAGGTGGTCGCGGGCGAGCTGGGCGCGGAGCAGGCGGCCATCGACGAGATCGCGACCGGCGCATGGCTGCGCGAGAGGGTCGCGGGCGAAGGAAGGGGAGAGGCGTGAGTGTCACGGACGCCATCGGCAGGATCGCGCAGATCCAGGCGACACTGGTGCAGCTGGACAGCGTGGGGAAGGGCGCGACGGCGACGTCGAGCCCGTCCGCGGCGTCGGGTTCGGGAGCGACGGACTTCGCGGACGCGCTCGCGGGAGCGCTCGGCACCTCGGGAACGGCGGGGGCGACGGGCGCGACCGGCGCGACGGGCGCGACGGCGGGCGGCGGCACCGTCACCGGCGCCGACGTGGTCGCGGACGCGAAGAAGTACCTGGGCGTTCCGTACGTCTTCGGCGGCACCAGCGCGTCCGGGCTGGACTGCTCCGGCCTCGTCCAGCGCGTGTTCAAGGACCTCGGGATCGACGTCCCGCGGCTGGTCTCCGGGCAGTCGACGGTCGGCACCGAGGTGCCGTCGCTGGCGCAAGCGCAGCCGGGCGACCTCATCGTCTGCAACGGCGGCGAGCACATCGTCATCTACGCGGGGAACGGCAAGGTCATCCACGCGCCGAGCGAGGGACGCAACGTCAGCCTGGTCGACAACTGGCTGGACGACTCCGACATCGTCACGATCCGGCGGGTCGTTCCGCAGGCGCAGACGGCGTCCGCTGCGGTGTCGTCGGGGCTGGCCTCGATGTCGGGGCTGGCGGGGATGTCCGGGATGTCCGGACTCTCCGGGCTGTCCGGGCTTGCCGGCTCCGGCACGTCGGCCTCGTCGCAGACGGCGATGCTGCAGGCGCTCTTCGCCTCCCTCGTGAAGGGCGGCAGCCTGTGAGCCCGGTGACGGCGGCGGCGCCGGCACCCGCCGCGCCCGCCGCGACGGGAAGCGCCGGGAAGCCGGGGCCGAACCGAGGCGGGGACGCGTTCGCTGCGTTCCTGCACGGGGCCGCGTCCGCCCAGGACGCGGGGACGCGCGTCGACGGGCGACCGGCACGCGGGAACGACGCGGACCGCGCGGGGGAGGCCAAACCGCACGGCCGGAACGCCCGCGCCGGCGCGAGGGGCACCGCTGCGGACGAGGCGACGGCCGCCGGGGGCGCGGCGGCTCCCGATGACGCGTCCGCTTCGACGGCGCCCGCGACACCTGCCGCTCCGGTTGCGGCGACGCCCGGCGTCGTCGCCGCGGAGCCCATCCCCTCCGCGGTACCGACGCCCGCTGCGGCGGCGGCGGTGACCGCTGCGGACCCGTCCGCGGACGTGAAGGCGCCCGCCGCCACGGCGCCGGCGATCGCGGGCACCGTTGCCGTCATGCCCTCCGCCGCGCCGGCCCCGGTCGACGTCGCGCCGACCGTCGGGGGACCGGCGGCGCCGGCCGCCTCCACTCCGGCCGTGCCGCTCGCGCCGGCCGCCGTCCCGTCCACGCCGCGCCCCGCAGCGGAAGGCTCGCGAACCGCCGCGGCTCCCGCGCCCGCCGCACCGGTCACCGCCGGAGCGGAGGGAACTGCGGTCGCCTCGGCCGCGGGAACCGCCGCGACAGCGCCCGCGCCCGAACCGGCACCCGCATCCGCGCCAGCCGCGAGCCAGGCGGCGCCCGCGCAGCCCGCTCCCGCTGCGGTGCTCCCGGACACCGCGGGCGAGCAGGGATCCGCCTCCCGCGACCGGCACCAGCAGGCGCCCGTCCCGGTCGGGCCGGCGGCCGAGCCTCACCAGACCGCGCCCGCCGCGCCCGTCGCCGTCGCTCCGGCCCCGGCCGCCGCTCCCGTCGCCGCGCCCGCAGCGGCGGCACCGGCGACGGCGACGCCGACCTCCGCCCCGACCCTGGGGGCCCAGCTCACGCGTCCCGTCTTCACGCTGGCCGCGGCAGGGCGCGGCGAGCACGTGATGACCGTGCACGTCACGCCCGACACGCTCGGTCCCGTCACCGTGCGGGCGCACGTCGGGGCCGAGGGCGTGCGCGTCGAGCTGTTCGCGCCAACCGATGCCGCGCGGGATGCGCTGCGCGCGATCCTCCCCGACCTGCGTCGCGACCTCGGCGGCGCCGGCCTCTCCGGCACCCTCGACCTCTCCGCACAGAGCCAGCCGTCCCCGCAGCGGGACGCTCCGGGCGGCTGGCGCCCGAGCCTGCCCGACCGCGGCAGTGGCGACGCGCCGGACGCGGAGCAGCGCCGAACACCGACCGGCGACCGCGCCCCCGCTGGCGACGGCCGCGCCCACTCGATCGACCTCATCGTCTAGACACCGAAAGGAGCCACCGTGGCAGTCGACCCCGTCACCGGAACCGACACCGCCTCCACCGGCGGCATCTACACCACCGCACCGACGCGCGTGCCCAAGCAGTCGCTGGACGGCGAGGCGTTCATGCAGCTGCTCGTCACCCAGCTGCGCAACCAGGACCCGAGCTCGCCGATGGACACCAACCAGATGATCGCGCAGACCACCCAGCTGGCCATGATGGAGAAGCTCACCAACATGGACACCACCAACCAGGAGGCGTTCGCGCTGCAGATGCGCACCTCCGCCGCGGCCCTCATCGGGCACACGGTGAGCTACCTCGACAAGAACGGCGACACCCAGACCGGCGTCGCCTCCTCCGTCTCCTACGCCGGTGCCGTTCCCGTCGTCACCGTCGGCGACAAGCAGATCAACCTGGACGCCATCCTCGGCGTCGTCACCCCCTCCACGTCCGCGTCGGCTTCGACGCCCGCCTGACGGCGGAACACAGAAAGGCAGCGCCATGCTCCGTTCGCTCTACTCCGGAATCTCCGGACTCCGCTCGCACCAGACCATGCTCGACGTCACCGGCAACAACATCGCCAACGTCAACACCACGGCGTTCAAGTCGTCCGCCGTGCAGTTCCAGGACACGCTGTCCCAGCTCGTCCAGGGTGCAGGCGGCCCGCAGGCGCAGACCGGCGGCACCAACCCCGCCCAGATCGGCCTCGGCGTGCTCGTCGCCGGGATCTCCACCAACTTCACCCAGGGTGCGGCGCAGGCCACCGGCCGCCCGACCGACATGATGATCAACGGCGACGGCTTCTTCGTCACCAAGGTCGGCGGCGAGACGGTCTACACGCGCGCCGGCTCGTTCGACCCGGACGCGCTCGGCCGCTTGGTCGGCCCCGGCGGTGCGATCCTGCAGGGCTGGAACGCGGTCAACGGCGTCGTGCAGCAGGGCGGCGCGCTCACCGACGTCACCATCCCGCTCAAGGCCGTCGCTCCGGCATCGGCGACGACGACCGCGTCGGTGACCGGCAACCTGCCCTCGGACGCCGCCGACGGCTCCCAGCTCGTGCGCGACGTCTCCGTCTACGACGCGAACGGCACCGAGCGCAAGCTCACGCTGACCTTCACGAAGACCGCCGCCGGCTGGAACGTCGCGGGCACCGACGCGAACGGCACCACCGCGAACGGAGCCCTGGTCTTCGACAAGGGCGTGCTGACGAGCGGCGGCTCGCTCGCGATCGGCGGCATCACCGTGGACCTGTCGACCAGCACCGGCTACGCGGGGATGACGACGGTCGCGTTCAAGGAGCAGAACGGCCGCGCGGCGGGCACCCTCGAATCCTTCACCCTGTCCAAGGACGGCACGATCATCGGCCTGTTCTCGAACGGCGACAAGCAGGCCGTCGGCCGGATCGCGCTGGCGACCTTCGTGAACCCGGGCGGCCTCGAGAAGGCCGGCGGCTCGACCTACCGCGCCACGGTCAACTCGGGCGCGGCGCAGGTGGGCGGCCCCGGCGAGGACGGCCTCGGCAGCCTGCAGGGCGGCTCGCTGGAGATGTCCAACGTCGACCTCTCGCAGGAGTTCACCAACCTGATCGTCGCCCAGCGCGGCTTCCAGGCGAACGCCCGCATCATCACCACCTCGGACGAGGTGCTGCAGGAGCTCACGAACCTGAAGCGCTGATCCTGCGGGACCGGAACGGAGGACGGCAAGGCGCTGCGCGCCAGTTTCGTCCTCCGTTCCCGTCATTTAGCGGCGTGCCGCCCTCGGAATCCTCCCTTTCGGACTGCGACGCGTAGGCCGAGGACGCGGGTGCCCATGCCTCAAGCATCCCGCCGCGTAGGCTCGACGCGTGCCCATCGTCCGCGAGCTCGCGCCCACCCTGCTCGGCGTTGCCCTGCTGGCGCTGCTGGCCACCGCGGTGCTCGCGGCGTACCGCGTCCCGCACCGCTGGGCGCCGCTGCTGGCGATCCTGCGCGGGGCAGCCCAGCTCGCGGTCATCAGCGTGGTGCTCGCGGGCGTCATCACGAACCCGGTGTGGGTCGCGCTCGCGCTGCTCGTCATGTTCGGCGTCGCCGCGGCCACCGCCACGCACAGGATCGGCTGGTCGCTGCCGCACGGGACCATGATGGCCGTGGCGATGGCGACGGGCGTCGTCGTCACCTTCACGGTGGTCTTCGCGACCGGGGCCATCGAGTTCAGCGCGCGCTACGCGCTGGCGATCGGCGGCATCGTCATCGGCAACTCGATGAGCATCGCCACGCTCTCCGGCCGCCGGTTCACGGAGGCGGTCGACGACCACTGGGACGAGGTGGAGGGCTGGCTCGCGCTCGGCGCCACCCCGCGCCAGTCAACGCTGGAACAGGCGCGCACCGCGGTCTACTCTGCGCTCATCCCGAGCGTGGACCAGACCAAGACGACCGGCCTCGTCACGCTGCCCGGCGCGTTCGTGGGCGCGATCTTCGGCGGCGTCTCGCCCCTGGAGGCGGGCCGGTTCCAGGTCGTCGTGCTCGCGGCGATCATGTGCGCCGGCTCGATCACCGCGGGGATCGTCGCCGCCTGGCTGGCGCCGGTGCGGGTGCGGCCGGCGCGGCTGCGGTAGGGGAACGACGCGCTCGCGGAGTTTCAGGGACCGAGGAGCGCGAGCGGCACGACGGCAACACCGTCGGACGTCCTCACCCGCTCGCCCCCGCCGTCGTCGTCGCCGACTGCAGCGCCTTCGGGATGAGCTCGCGGATGCGTTCCGGCTGGTTCGACAGGACCACCACGTCCACGCGGCGGTTCTGGGCGAGGTCCTGGTCGGAGGAGCCGGTGGCCGAGGCCAGCGGGCGTGCCGAGCCGTAGCTCACCGCGGCGATGCGCGCGGCGGGGAAGCCGTTGCTCTCCACGAGGTGGCGCAGGACGCTCGTCGCACGGCCGGCGGAGAGCTCCCAGTTGGTGGGGTAGGGGGCGCCCGGCTGGCGGAAGTCGGCGTGCCCCTCGATCGACACCTGGTACGGCTCGGGGGAGAGCACCGGGCCGATGTCGTTGAGCACCTGCACCGCCTGCGCGCTCAGCTCGGCGCGGTTGGAGGCGAAGAACGTCGAGCTGCCGACGAGGCCGATGGTGAGGCCGCGCTGGTCGATCTTCATCTGCACCGCGTCCTGCAGGCCGTCGCGGGTGAGGCTCGCCTGGATCTTGTCCTTCAGCTTCTCCAGGTTCTGCGCCTCCTGCTGGGCCAGCGCGAAGTCGGTCGTCGTCCCGTTGTCCTTCACGTGCGCCGGGGGCACGACGACGCCGGTCGCGGTGTCGATCTTCTCGGTCTTGACCTGGCCGAAGCCCGTCGCGAGCGAGTTCTTCAGGGCCTCGAACTTCTTGGCGTCCACCGTCGACATGGCGAAGAGGACGATGAACATGCACATGAGCACGGTGACCATGTCCATGTAGGAGGCCATCCAGCGCTCCTCGTTCTCGTGCTCCTCCTCTTCCTGGTGCTTGCGCCGGCGGCGGGCGGACATGTCAGGCCGCTTCCTTCTCGGGTGCGGGGACGGCCTTCGGGCCCTTCGCCGGCTTGGCGGAGTCGCCGTCCGGGACCATGGCGCGCAGGCGCTCGCCGAGGAGGCGCGGCTGGCTTCCCGCCTGGACGGCGAGGACGCCCTCCATGAGCAGGTTCATCCGCTCGACGTCCAGCTCGGAGAGCCGGCGCAGCCGCGCGCCGATCGGCAGCCAGAGGAAGTTGGCGGAGAGCAGGCCCCACAGGGTCGCGACGAAGGCGCTGGCGATCATCGGGCCGAGCTCGGCGGGCTGGGACAGGTTCTCCAGCACGTGCGTCAGCGAGACGACCGTGCCGATGATGCCGATGGTGGGCGCGTAACCGCCCATGCCGGAGAAGAACTTGGCCGCGACGCGGTCCTTCTTCGACCGGGTGGCGATCTCGTCCTCGAGCAGCACGCGCAGCTCGTCGCCGTCCGTGCCGTCCGCGATGTTCTGCAGGGCGCGCTTGAGGAACGGGTCGTCGATCCCGTCGGCCTCCTGCTCCATCGCGAGCAGGCCGTTCGCCCTCGCCTTCTCGGCCAGGCCGACCACCTGGTCGATGACCTTCTGCGGCGGCTCGATCTTGCCGCGGAAGGCACGCGGGAGCGCCTTCACCGCCACGAGGAAGTCCTTGAGCGTGCCGCTCGCGATCCCGACCGCGATCGTCGCCCCGAACACGAGCACCATCGGGGCCGGCAGCACGAGCGCGCTCAAGTGCGCGCCCTCCATCGTGACCATCGCCACGACGGCGCCGAAGGCCAGGACGATCCCGATGATCGTTGCCGGATCCATGCTGAGTCTCTCCTCGCTACTTCTTCCTGGCACGGAGCGGTACCGCCGGCGCCGTCTCCGCCTCGGGCAGCGGGACGGGCACGGGACGCGGACCGGATGCGGGCATCTCGTGCGCGAGCGCGATGACCCGCGCACGGTATGCGGCGATCTTCTCGATGACCTCGGCCATCGACTCCGTGACGATGAACTTGGCCCCGTCCACCATCACGAGGGTGGTGTCCGGACTGGCGTGGATGCGCTCGATGAGGTCGGGGTTGACCGCAAACTGGCTGTCGTTCAATCGGGTGACGACGATCATGGGCGCGAATCCTGGTCTCGGCTCCGGGTGAGCCGTCACAGGGCCACTATCGGCGCACCCCGGTCGGTCGTTAGGGGGACCGGGATGTGCGCCGACCTGCTAACGACACCCGGCGGGCTGCCGATAGTGCCTCCCGTGACCACCCTGCAGGCCCCAGCGCCGGAGATCCCGGCCTACGACTTCCGGCGGCCGACCACGCTCGCCCGCGAGCACTCGCGCGTGCTGGAGCTGGCCTTCGAGACCTTCGCGCGGCAGTGGGCGACGCAGCTGACGGCCAAGGTCCGCGTGCTCTCGCAGGTCACCTGCGAGCGCGTCGCGATGCAGACGTACGACGAGTACGCGGCCTCGCTGCCCGCGACGACGGCGATGGTGCTGTGCGAGCTGGAAGGGGTCGCCCCGAAGGGCGTCATCCAGTTCCCGACGACCGCCGCGCTCTCCTGGGTGAACGCGATGCTCGGCGGATCCGGGGTCCCGGTCCAGGCCGAGCGCACGTTCACGCAGATCGAGCACGCGCTCGTCCGCCGGCTGATGGACGACGCGCTGGAGGACCTGCGCTACTCCCTCGGCAGCATCCTGGCGACGCCGATCGCGGTGGACGCCATCCAGTACAACTCGCAGTTCGCCCAGGCGGCGGCGACGAACGAGCTGATGATCGTGGCCGGGTTCGAGCTGCGCGTCGGCGACTCGGTCGCCATGTCGACGCTCGCCCTCCCGGCGTCCGTGCTGCTCCCGCAGCTCGGCGAGACCAATCCGACGTCGAGCGCCGAGGACGCCAGGGAGCTCGTGGATGCGCAGCTCGCCCGCGTGCCCGTCGACGTCTCGCTGCGGCTGGCGCCGGCGACCGTGAAGCCGAGCGTGGTGCTCGGCCTCGCGGTGGGCGACGTGCTGCCGCTCCCGCACCCGCACCACCGACCGTTCGATCTCGCCGTGGGCGGCCAGCCCGTCGCCGGCGCCGCGCTGGGCTCCAGCGGGAGCAGGCTCGCCTGCGTGATCGTGAAGACAGAGGACTGAACCGATGAACATGGCCATCGCATCCGGCGCCGCGCTCTCCCTCGGGCAGGCGCAGGCGGCAGCAGAGGCGCTCGCCGCCGTGCTGCCGACCGGCGCTCCGCTGACCCCGCTGCTGCACACCGGCGACGCGTTCGCCGGCCGCACCGGCAGCGCCGTGGTCGCGAGCTTCGTCGGCGCCGTCTCCGCGGACCTGGCCGTCGTCCTGCTGGAGGCTCCCGCGCTCGTCGACGACGGGGTGGACGGCGCACCGGTCGTTGCGCTGCAGGACGTGCTGCAGCCGGCCCTGGAGGCCGCGAGCGACACCCTCGGCGCCGGCGTGCTGGACGACGCCCGCGTGCAGGACGCCGCAGAGCTGTTCGCCGACCCCGCCGCGACCGTCTTCGAGCTGACCGGAGCGACCGGCGTCGCCGGCTGGTTCGCGGTCCGCGGACGCGGCCCGATCGACCGCCCGGCCCCCGCCTCGGCGATCGCCGGCAAGCTCGCCAGGATCAGCAACGTGGAGATGGCGCTCACGGTCGAGATCGGCCGCACCAGGATGGCCGTCCGCGACGTGCTCTCGATGGAGCCGGGCGCCGTCATCGAGCTCGACCGCTCCGCCGGGTCCCCCGCGGACGTGCTCCTCAACGGCCGGCTGATCGCGCACGGCGAGATCGTGGTCGTCGACCAGGACTACGCCGTGCGCATCACCAAGATCCTGGACGCCGCGGAAGAGCTGGACTGAGGGCGAGCGCCGCCGCCGGCGGCGCAGCGAGCAGCCTCGCCGTCACACTGGTTCGGTCTCGGCCACGTTCCGTCGTCCGGAACGACCGGCCTCGGCGACCGCGCACCGGCGACAGTCTTGTTCTCGGACACCGTCGTCCGGGCCAGGAGGTGCTCGTCATGAGCAACAACGACATCAGTGCGATTCCGTTGATCGAGCGGTACCGCAGAATCCACGGCGACGCCGTCGCCGTTCTCTACGAAGGCCGCGAGGTCACGTACTCCGAGCTGTACGCGATCGCCGGACGGTTCGCCGCCGGGCTCCGTGCGGACGGGGTCGGACCGGGAGACAGGGTCGCCTACGCGGGACTGAACAGCCTCACCTTCCTGGTCACCTACTTCGCTTCCATCTGGGTGGGCGCCGCCTTCCTGCCGCTGAACTTCCGGCTCGCCGGCCCGGAGCTTCGCGTCGTCCTGGAGGACGCCAGGCCGGATGTGCTGGTGGCGGAGCCCGACCACGCCGCGACGGTCGACGGGTTCCTTCCGGAACTGCGGATCCGACGCGCTCTCGTGGTGGACGACGATCAGGCGGTCGCGTCAACCGCCTCAGTCGCCGGCGGTTGGGAGTCCTTCCTGGGCTTCCGGACCGCGGAGACCGGTCCCATCCCGCATGTCCCGCAGCATGAGAACGATCTGGCCGCGCTGCTTTACACCTCGGGAACGACCGGGAAGCCGAAGGGGGCCATGCTGACGCATGGCAATCTGTGGTGGAACTGGGTGAACGTGGACGCTGTGGTGGACACGCGGGTGGGGGACGTCAACCTCGCGATCGCCCCGTTGTTCCACATCGGCGGCTTCAACGCCGTGACGTTGCGCACCCTCACGCGCGGAGGGACGGTCGTCGTCCGGCGCGTGTTCGATCCGGCGCAAGCGCTCGAGGACCTCGCCGCGCACGGAGTGAACAGCATGTTCGTCGTCCCGGCGATGCTGGCGGCCATCCAACGGCAACCGGGCTTCGCCGACGCCGACCTGTCCCAGCTCCGGTCCACCATCGTCGCCGGCTCGCCGGTGCCGCCCGCGCTGATCGCGGCGTACGTCGAGAAGGACGTCGCCATCCAGCAGGCCTGGGGCCTGACCGAGACCTCACCGTTCGCCACCTATCTGGAGGCGGGGATGACCTCCGCCAAGCTCGGCTCCTGCGGCATCCCGATGCCGTACACGGAGGTCAAGGTGGTCGACCCGGTGACCCTCGCTGAGGTCGACGAGCCCGAGGCGACGGGTGAGCTCTGGGTGCGCGGACCGAACGTGTGCCACGGCTACTGGAACAATCCGGCGGCAACGCAGAACGTCTTCACGCCGGACGGCTGGTTCCGAACCGGCGACCTCGGTTACTCCGATGACGACGGATACCTGTTCGTCGTCGATCGGCTCAAGGACATGGTCATCACGGGCGGCGAGAACGTCTATCCAGCGGAGCTCGAGAACGCGCTGAACGGCCACCCCGCTGTGACGGATGTCGCGGTGATCGGGGTGCCGGACCCGGCGTGGGGGGAGGCGGTGTGCGCCGTCGTCGCGTTCGCGGGCGACCCGCTCACGCTCGAAGACCTGCGCGAGTGGCTGTCCTCTCGGATCGCCCGCTACAAGCTCCCGCGCAGGCTGGTGGTGCTCGACGCCGTTCCGCACAACGGCGCAGGCAAGCTCGACAAGCCGTACATCCGGCGCCTCGTACAGGAACTCGATGACGCCGAGTCGACCTCGACGGAATCGGCCCCGTTCACCGAGGCCATCCGCGCCGTCACGAATCGCTGACCGGTCAGACACGAAAGGACCACCCTCATGGGCAGACTCTCCGACTCCTACGATCCCGGCCCCCAGGTCGCCCAGTGCGGAGCCATCAACCTCGGCACCAAGGACCTCGTGGCCTCGCTGCACTTCTTCTCCGACCTCCTCGGCATGGAGATCGTCGAGCGCGCAGGGGACACGGCCTACTTGCGGGGCAATCAGGAGCTCACGCACCACTCGCTCGTGCTCACGCAGCAGGCCGAGAGCATCGTCAACTCCTACAGTTTCCGTGTGAAGCGGCCGCAGGACGTCGAACTGTTCGCCGAGGAGTTGGAACGGCAGGAGATCGAGGCAGTCGAGGTGCCGAGCGGAGCCGAGTCCGGCCGCGGCACCGCCGTCCGTTTCCTGCTGCCGGGTGGCGGCCATCCTTTCGAGCTGTACTACGACATCGAGAAGCCGCTCGCCGTCCCCGAACTGCGGTCGACGCTTCCGAGCAACAGCTCCAAGCGGAGAGGGCTCGGAGTGCGCAGGATCGACCACTTCAACATCCAGACGTCACGCGAGACCATCAACCAGGCGGAGAGCTGGGTGCGTGAAACGCTCGGCTTCAACCGGCGCGAATACGCCCTGCACAGGGACGACACGACGGTGCTCGCTTCCTGGATGTCGGTGACCCCCCAAGTGCACGACCTGGCCATCGTGGCGAACACGTTCGGGAAGACCGGTCAGCTGCACCACGTCGCATTCAACCTCGAGAATCTGCACGACGTGCTCACGGCGGCGGACATCCTGCGCGACTACGACGTCACGTTCGACCTCGGCCCCGGCAAGCACGGCATCGGGCAGGCGATGTACCTGTACGTGATCGACCCCGGTTCGGGGCACCGCGTCGAGATCTACGCGGGCGGCTACCTGATCTTCGACCCCGATTGGGAGGCGATCAAGTGGGAGCGCGAGCAGTTCCCCGACGGGCTCACCTGGTACGGCGACCCGTTCGTCTACAAGGGCGACGCACGGAGCCTGGAGACGACGCCGTCCGCCGGTCTGCGCTGAACCTCATGCAGTGAGAATTCGCGCGGCCCGCGAGGCCGTGACGCAGACCCGGCGGAGAATGTGTTCGACCGACGCCGGGTTGAACGTCGCGGCGTCGCCCGAGACCGAGAGCGCCGCGATCGCAAGGCCGTTCGCTCCAAAGACGGGCGCGGCGACGCAGACCAAGGATTCCAGGGTCTCACCGCGGTCGACGGCGACTCCGGCGTGCCTGACCCTGCGCAATTCCTCCGCGAGCTCTGCTTCGCCCACGATCGTGCCGGCCGTCCACGCGCGGCGCGGGCTCGCGAGCGCGACGTGGGCGGCGCCTGCGTCGAAAGCGAGCAGCGCCTTGCCGACGCCCGTGCAGTAGGTGGGCATCCTGCCACCGATCCGGCTGGGGGAGCGCAGCCGCTGATGGCCCTCGAGCTTGTTCAGGTAGACCACATGGGATCCTCGAAGCATCGCCAGCTGAACCGTGCGGTGCGTGGCTTCGTACAAGTCGGCTAGATGCGGTGTCATGAGGTCGCGTACAGTGTCCAGATCGTGCGTGCTGGCCTGCGCGCCGAGGTCGTGGACGACGCGGCCGATCCGGTAGGCGGTGCCGGCCCGCTCAACGAAGCCGTTGCGCTCCAGCGTCGCGAGCAGCCGAAAAGTCGTGGACTTGCTGAGTTCGGCCCTTCGCGCGAGCTCGCTCACGCCGACGCCGACGTCCGCATCGGTTCCGAAGGCCCTGAGGACGCTCGTAGCCTTGTCGACCGCTGTCCTGCTGTCCCGTTCTCGACCGGTCTCTGCCATGTCTCCCGTCCGTTCCATCGGCGTTGATGGGGTCCGCTCAGTGTCGCGGATGCGCCAGAAGGCCGCGCAGAATCGTCCACTACAGTAGACATACGGACGCAGCAATGAGGTGTTCAAAATGACAGTCGGCCAACTCGTCGCCAGGAACGCCCGCCGGTTGCGTCACGAGCGCGGGCTCTCGCTCGGCGAACTCGCTCGACGTTCGCGGCTGGCAAAACAGACGATCGCGAGCGTCGAGGCCGCCTCCGGCAACCCAACCGTGGAGACGCTCGATCGGCTGGCCGACGGTCTCGGTGTCTCCGTGCGCGCGCTGCTCACCGAGTTCGGCAGCGAGCTGTCGATGACCTCCGAGCGCGACGCGCGCTGGACGAGAACGGGAGGAGTCGACGTGCGCCGCCTCGATCAGGTGTTCGGCTCCGGCTACGTCACGAACGTCGTGCTCCGGCTGACCGCGGCCCGTGGTGCAACGCGCCACAAGCCCATGAGCAGGGGCGCCCTGCGGCACTGCTATGTCATCGACGGCCGACTTCGACTGGGCTTGGAACCGGACCCGGCGATCGCGGAGCGCGGCGACTTCATCCGCTTTCCCGCCGACGCCGTGCATGTCTTCGAGGCGCTCACGCCGACCGCGACTCTCGTGGTGTGCACGACAGCGCCCCAGGTGTCGACGACACGGGTGGAACTCGGCTTCTGAGGAGCGCGTTCAGGAGTCCCCGAACTCGACGACGAGCTTACCCAGGACATCGCCCTCCAGAAGCCGGCCGAACCCGTCGCCGATGGCATCGAACGCGATCGGCTCGGCGACCGGTCGAACGCCGGTCGTGTCCAGGAAGCGCAGGAGCGCCTCGAACTCCCGCCGTGTGCAGCCGGTGGAGCCGAGCACGCTCAACTGCTGGTAGAAGACGCGCTGCAACTCGGCCGGCGGCATCGAGCCGCTGGTCGCCCCGGCGACGACGACCGTCCCGCCCGGCCGGAGCGAGCGCAGCGAATGGGCCCAGGTCGCTGCGCCGACCGTCTCGACGACGACATCCACACGCTCGGGGAGGCGCGCCCCCGGTTCGAACGCGGCGTGGGCACCGCAGTCGAGCGCGAACGCCCGCTTGCGCGCGCTGCGCGCCGTGGCGTACACGCGGGCGCCGGCGGCTGAGGCGAGCGCGATCGCGGCGCTCGCGACGCCGCCGCTCGCGCCCTGGACGAGCACCCGGTGGCCCGGCGCGACCCCGGAACGGCTGAACAGCATCCGGAAGGCGGTTCCCCATGCGACGCCTAGGCACGCCGCGTGCGCGAACGACAGCGACGCGGGCTTGGGGACGACCAGGGCGTCCGGCACGAGCACGACGTCCGCCAGCGTGCCGTCGATGGTCTCGGAGAGCAGGGCGCGCTCGGGGTCGAGCGTCAGGTCGCCGCCGCCGCGCGCGGCGTCGCCGATCACCGGGCGGATGACGACGTCGCGGCCATCATCGGTGACCCCCGCTCCGTCGCAGCCGAGGACGATCGGCAGCCGGTCGGCGGGATGGCCGACCCCGCGCAACGTCCAGGTGTCGTGCGGATTCAGCGACGCCGCCCGCAGCCGGATGCGGGTCCACCCCGCCCTCGGCTCAGGCACGGGGACCTCGAGCAGCCTGAGCCCGGCGAGCGGATCGGATTCGTTCTGGTCGAGGGCGACGGCGGCGCGCATGACCCGATCCTTCCGCCCCGAGCACCGGAGTGAGTCCGCACCGTTCCACCGCGCGGCACACGCGTTCGCGTGCCGCGCGGTGGCCGCAGAACATGGCTGAATGACGATCAGCACCGAGCGGGGCGCCGCAGAGTTGAAGCTCCTGGCCGACGCGCTCCACGAGGCGGAGGAATCGCTGTGCCCGATCCCGCCGCCCACCTCGCTCATCCCTGGGCTCACCGTGGACGACGCCTACCGAGTCCAGCGTGCGAACCTGCAGCGGCGGCTGGTCGCAGGCGAACGCGTTGTCGGCCGCAAGGTGGGCCTCACCTCCCTCGCGATGCAGCGCCAGCTCGGCGTCGACCAGCCGGACTTCGGCACGATCACCGACCGGATGGTGATCCCCGATGGCGGCGTCGTCGACATGGCAACTCTCATCGCGCCGAAGGTGGAGGCCGAGTTCGCCTTCCGGATCGGCAGCGACGTCGCGCGGGACGCCGGGCGGGACGATCTCGTCGCGGCGATCGACGGGGTCGCGGTCGCGCTGGAGATCATCGACTCGCGCATCCAGGACTGGCGGATCACGCTGGCGGACACAGTGGCGGACAACGCCTCCTCCGCCCGCATCGTATGCGGCGGCTTCCGCGCCGCCACTCCCGACCTGCTGGCAGAGCTGCCGTCCCAGGCGATCCAGCTCGACCGCGGCGGCGTCTCCGTCGCCGTCGGACCCGGCTCCGCGGTTCTCGGCGACCCGCTCGTCTCGCTCGGATGGCTCCTGACCGCCATCGGCGCGTACGGCGACGACTTCCGGGCGGGGGACGTCGTGCTCGCGGGCGCCGTCGCAGCCTCCGTCCCGCTGACGGCGGGCTCCGCCTGGACGGCTCGGGCGAGCGGATTCCCACCCGTCCGACTGCATTCGCTCCCGGAAGGACGATGACGATGACGATCACCAAGCTGCCCAGCACACACGAGGGTCAGCGGCCTGAGTACCCCAGCGGTGATCTGTGCCGACCGGCCGAACTCATCCCGGGCGTGGACGTCAGCGGCATGGTCGACGCGGACAACGGGCTCGTCGACCGGGCGATCTTCACCGACCACCGCCTCTACCAGCAGGAGCAGGCGCGCGTCTTCGCGGCGAGCTGGCTGTTCCTCGGCCACGCCGACCAGCTGGCAAAGCCCGGCGACTTCTTCACGACGTTCATGGGCGAGGACCCGGTCATCGTCGCCAAGGACAAGAGCGGTCGCATCCGCGCCTACCTCAACAGCTGCCGGCACCGTGGGGCGCGCGTGCTTCGCGCCGACTACGGCGCGACGAGGGCCTTCACCTGCACCTATCACGGCTGGTCGTACGACCTCGAGGGCACGCTGACCAGCGTGCCGAACGAGGACGGCTACCCGCAGGGCGAGTGGGACCGTGCGCAGTGGGGGCTCCTCGAAGTCGCCCAGCTCGACACGGTGCTCGGATTGATCTTCGCCACCTGGAACCCGGAGGCGCCGCCGCTGCTGGACCAGTTGGGCGACATGAAGTGGTACATGGAGGCGTTCCTCGACCGCGACTCCGAGGGGACGACCGTCGTCGGCGGCATCACCAAGTGGGTGCTCAAGGGCAACTGGAAGCTCGCCGCCGAACAGTTCGGAACCGACTGGTACCACGTGAACATGAGCCACGCGTCGGCGCTGATGGTGCTCTCGCCGACGGGCAAGGGACCCAAGGCCGAGATCGCCGACACCCGAGGGCGCCAATATTCGGACGAGCGCGGCAACGGTACCGGTTTCCCGACGCATCCCAAGAGCAGGTTCGATGCGCAACCGGTGCACGAGTACTACGACTACGCGGCGCTCCGGAAGCGCCTCGGCGATGCGCGGGCGGAGGGACCGATGACCACCGCGCACGCCACCGTGTTCCCGAACTTCTCGTACTTGCCGGTCAACGGCAGCATCCGGGTGTGGCACCCGAAGGGTCCGGACGCGATGGAGGTCTGGGCCTGGACCGTCCTCGACCGCTCGATGCCGGAGGAGGTGCGCAACGCGCAGCGTCTCTACAACCTGCGCACCTTCGGCCCGTCCGGCATCTTCGAGCAGGACGACGGAGAGAACTGGAGCGAGATCCAGGCGATCTCGCACGGCTGGCGTACCAACACCCTCCCGCTCAACTATCAGATGGGCATCGGCAGCGAGCGTCACGACAGCGATTACCCGGGGTCGACGAGCGGCCTGTACAGCGACTCGGCCGGCCGCCGGTTCTACCGACGCTGGGCAGAGCTGATGAATACGCCTGCCTGGCACGAGAGGGGCGAGTGAATGGCCGAGGGAATCGTCGTCGCCACCACGGGCGACGTCCCGGACGGCGAAGGGATCGCGGTCGCGGCGGACGTCCTCGGCACAGTCGACGACGTCGCCGTTTTCAACGACGGCGGCGAGTTCTATGCGCTCGACGACACCTGCTCGCACGAGAAGGCGTCCCTGGCGGAGGGCTGGGTCGAGGACGGTGCCGTCGAGTGCCCGCTGCACAGCGCTCGGTTCTGTCTCGCAGACGGTTCGGTGCTGTCGATGCCGGCCACGAGGGCTGTGGCCTGTCACCGGGTGGTCGTCGACGGCGACGATATCCGTGTCATCCCCGATCCTGGACGGCTGCGCGAATGAGTGGCGGCACCCCACGGGACGCGGGAGACGTCGTCATCGTCGGCGGCGGTCTCGCCGGCTTCAGCGCGGCCACCCGGTTGCGCGCCCTCGGGCACGAGGGCGGGATCACGATCGTGGACACCGAGCCGGCCGTCTACGATCGGCCGCCGCTCTCGAAGGAGCTGTTCGCCGAGGACTTCGGGCTCGAACGCCTCGCCTTCGCCTCGGCGCGCGAGCTCGCTGAGGCGCGGATCGCGACCCTTTTGGGCACGCGCGCTGTCGACCTCGATCCGGTCGAGGCGCGGGTGCGGCTGGACACCGGCGAGGGTCTGCACGCGGACACGGTGCTGATCGCCACCGGGGGCCGGGCGCGGGTGCTCCCGATTCCCGGCGCCGACGGAGAGGGCGTCCTGTCGCTGCGGACGTACGCGGACGCGGTGGCCATCCGGGACAGGGCGCACCCCGGGTCGACGGCCGTCGTCGTCGGCGCCGGCCTGATCGGCGCGGAGCTCGCCTCGTCCCTCCGGAGCCGTGGCGTCGCCGTCACGCTCGTCGATCCCGTCGAGGTGCCCCTGGCGCCCGCGGTCGGGGAGCGGATGGCCAGGCATCTGCACGGGATGCACACCGAGCACGGCATCGCGGTGGTGGTCGGGGTCTGCGAGCGCATCGACAGGTTGGACGGACGCTTGTCGGTGGTCGTCGACGGCCGCGCGTTCGACGCCGATCTCGTCGTCGTCGGCGTCGGCATCGTCCCGAACAGCGAGATCGCGGAGCGAGCCGGCCTTCACGTGGACGACGGCGTCATCGTCGACGAACGGATGCGCACATCGGCTGATCGCGTCTTCGCCGCGGGCGATGTCGCACGCCGCCGGCAGCCGGACGGCGTTCTCGCCCGGCGCGAGGAGCACTGGGAGGCTGCGCAGTCCTCCGGCGCGGCGGCGGCCTCCTGCATCCTCGGGCTGGACGCGCCCGAACGAGGAGCCGGATGGTTCTGGTCGGACAGGCACGGCATCCACCTCGAGGCTGTCGGCCGTCTGAGCGGCCCGGGAAAGGTCGTCATCCGCGAGGGCGCGCAGCACCCCGCGGTGTTCCTGATCGAGGACGGCCAGCTGGCCGGGGCGGCGACGGTGGACGACGCGAACACCGTCCGCGCGGCCCGCCGTCTGATCGACCAGCGCATCCCGGTGTCGGCTGCCGAACTCGCAGACCCGGCGGTGCCGCTGCGCGCGCTGCTGAAGGCGTCACGAGACGCAGAAAGTGGGATGAGAGCATGACCGAGACCTTCCTGAACCCGCAGACGCTGAACGGGGCGACCTCGGACAGTCCGTCGATCCTGAGCGACGAGATCGACGGGATGCGGCTGGCCGACGCCGAGACGCACTTCGAGGTCGGCCAGTTCTACATCCTCGAAGCGGAGTTCCTCGACGACGGACGGTTCGCCGACTGGCTGGAGATGCTGGCGGACGACCTGCACTACTGGGCGCCGACCCGGACGAACCGGGTGCGGCGGCAGCAGGCGCTCGCCGTGTCGGCGCCGGGTGAGGCGGCGTTCTACGACGAGACGAAGGAGTCGCTCGCCTGGCGGATCCGGCGCTACGACTCGGGCATGGCCTGGGCGGAGGACCCGCCGAGCCGCACCCGCCACCTGATCTCGAACGTTGCTGCGCGCGTCCGGTCGGACGGACTGCTGCAGGTCAGGAGCGCCTTCCTCGTCTACCGGAATCGTCTCCAGACCGAGGTCGACATCTATGCGGGCGGGCGCGTCGACATCGTGCGCAGGCAGGGCGTGCACGGGTTCGAGGTGGCCAAGCGCACGATTCTGTTCGAGCAGAGCGTCCTGCTGATGAAGAACATCAGCACCTTCTTCTGAGACGACACCGAGGAACCGAGAATGATCGCAACACCGGAACTGCACACGCGCACGATCGAGACCTCCCTGGGGTCGATCGGTGTCACCATCGTGGGCGATGGCGAGCCCCTCGTCCTGTTGCACGGCGGAGGGCCGGGGGCCAGCGCGCTCGCGAACTACCGCGACAACCTCGACGCCTTCGCCGGTTTCCAGGTGATCCTTCCGGACCAACCGGGTTTCGGGGCGAGCTATCGCCCGACGGAAGCGGATCTCGCCGAGCGGTCGATCACCGAGATCACCGTCGATGCGATGTACCAGACGCTGCACGCGCTCGGGATCGACCAGTTCCACCTCCTCGGCAACTCGCTAGGAGGAGCCGCCGCCCTCGCGATGGCCATCGCGCATCCGAGCCGGGTGCTGCGTCTGGTGCTGATGGCGCCGGCTGGCGGCTGGCTGCCGACGGGCCCGACGCCGACCGAGGGACAGAAGGAGATGTTCCGCTACTACAACGGCGACGGTCCGAGCCTGCGCAAGATGAAGAACTTCATCCGGGTGATGGTCGCGAATCCCCGGCTCTTCGACGACGCTGCGATCCACGCGAGGTACGAGGCCTCGCTCGACCCCGACCACGTCGCGTTCTATCACCGGCTCAACGCGGCGTTCGCCGCGCGACGCGGGATGGATCCGCTGTGGAAGGATCTGGACCGGATCACCGCCCCGACGCTGCTGCTGTGGGGCCGCGACGATCGCACCATCACCCTCGACGGTGCGTGGATCATGCTGCGCACCCTGCGGGACGTCCGGTTGCACGTCTTCGGAGGATGCGGCCACTGGGTCCAGGTGGAGCGGAAACCGGAATTCGAGCGACTCGTCTCCGAGTTCCTTGGGACGGGCGCATGACCGGCTGGCTGGAGGGCGATGTCGCCCTGATCACCGGGGGTGGCTCCGGCATCGGCAAGGCGATCGCGCTGCGTTTCCTGCGGGAGGGCGCGGCGGGAGTGGCCGTCGTCGGGCGCGATGCCGCACGTCTGGAGAGCGTCGTCGCGGCCGCCGGCCAAGACGCCGGCCGGGTCCTCGCCATCCAGGGCGACGTCCGCTCGGCGGACGACATGCTCGCCGCAGTGGACCGCACGGTCCGGCGGTTCGGGACGCTCGACATCCTCGTCCCGAACGCCGGAATCTGGGACTTCAACGCCTCGATCACGCGCACCAGCACCGCCGAGCTGGCCTCGATCTACGACGAACTCTTCGACATCAACGTCAAGGGCTACCTGCTCGCGGTGTCGGTCGCCTGGCCGGAGCTCGTGGAGAGCAGGGGCAGCATCGTGATGACGCTGTCCAACGCCTCGTTCTACAGTGCGGGTGGCGGGCCCGTCTACACGGCGGCGAAGCACGCGACGCGCGGACTGGTGACCCAACTCGCCTACGAACTCGCGCCGAAGGTGCGGGTCAACGGCGTTGCGGTCGGCGGCCTGCGCACCGACCTGCGCGGGCCGGCAGCAGCCCGGATGCAGGAGCGGTCGATCGAGCAGTCCTTCGCCAAGCGCGACGGCTCCCGGGGACCGAACATGTGGCTGCCGCTGCACGACGCAAGCGTCGACCCCGTCGACTCCACGGGGCCGTACGTGCTGCTGGCGTCCCGGCGAGAGGCGGGCGTCATCACCGGCGCGATCGTCAACGCCGACGGCGGCATCGGGATTCGCGGCTTCGCGACGGCAGCGGGAGGTGACGACTTGTGACGACCACCGATCGAGTGTTCCGCTTCGGTGCGGGCACGGTGACGGCGGAGCGGGTGCGCGGCGGCGAGCTCGCCGATGCCTACCCCGCGGGCGCGAACGACCTGGAACTGCGGGTGTCCGGCGACGTCACAGCCTCTGAACTGGGCGAGGCATCCCGCGCGGCGCTTGAGGAGGCGCCGCGCTGCCGGCGCGTGGTCCTCGCCGTTCCGGAGCGCGACCTCGCCGCGATCGGCTGGGCCGAGGACGCCGGTTTCCGCTACGTGGTCGACGTCGAACTCCGCAGCGGCGGTCGGTCCCTGCTGGTCAGCGAGCCGCAGTGGGTGCTCGACCAGCCGCACATCCTCGAAGACATTCCCCTGAAGGAGTGAGCATGTCAAAGACACCTGCCGCCATCATCGGATCGGGCAACATCGGCACCGACCTGATGTTCAAGATCCTCCGCCTTTCCGACACCCTGGAGATGGGGATGATGGTCGGCATCGATCCGGCCTCCGATGGGCTCGCCCGCGCGGCCCGTCTCGGCATCGAGACGACGCACGAAGGGGTGGACGGCCTCATCGGCTGCTCGCGCTTCGACGATATCGGCATCGTCTTCGATGCGACGAGCGCGTTGGCACACGTGGCGAACGCCGACGCGCTCCGGCAGTACGGCAAGCTCATCGTCGACCTGACGCCGGCCGCGATCGGCCCGTACGTCGTGCCGGCGGTCAACCTCGATGCGCACGTGGACGCGGACGAGGTCAACATGGTGACCTGCGGAGGCCAAGCGACCATCCCGGTCGTCGCGGCCATCGCTGCGATCACGCCCGTGCACTACGCCGAGATCGTCGCGTCCATCGCCTCCGCATCCGCGGGCCCCGGCACCCGGGCGAACATCGACGAGTTCACCGAGACCACGTCCGCTGCCCTGGAAGCGGTGGGCGGTGCGGCGAGAGGCAAGGCGATCATCGTGCTCAACCCCGCCGAGCCGCCGATGATCATGCGCGACACCGTCCAGGTGCTCACTCGCAGGCTCGACGGCGCGATCCGTACGCGGGTCGAGGAGTCCGTAGCGGAGCGGGTGGCGCAGGTCGCCGGCTATGTCCCCGGCTACCGGCTGAAGCAGGCGGTCCAGTTCGAGGACCAGGGCGACGAGGTCGACACGATCGTCCCCGACGACCGGCGTGACCCGGGCGGATACACGCGCGTGAGCGTGTTCCTGGAGGTGCAGGGAGCAGCCATGTATCTGCCGGAGTACGCGGGCAACCTCGACATCATGACCAGCGCAGCGCTTCGCACCGCGGAGCGCCTGATCGCCGCGCGTCGCAGCGAGGCGGCAGCATGACCGCCGTGTACCTGCAGGACGTCACCCTCCGTGACGGGATGCACGCCATCCGGCACCGGCTGAGCCCGGAGCACGCGGCCCGGATCGCCGGGGCGCTCGATGCGGCCGGTGTCGACGCGATCGAGGTCTCCCACGGCGACGGGCTGTCCGGCAGCTCGCTCACCTACGGTCCGGGGTCGAACAGCGACTCCGAGTGGATCGCAGCCGTCGCCGCCGTCGTGGAGAACGCGACTCTGACCACTCTGCTGCTGCCCGGTATCGGCACGCTGCACGACCTGCGTCGTGCGTTCGATGCCGGCGTACGCTCGGTCCGTGTCGCGACCCACTGCACGGAGGCGGATGTCGCCGCCCAGCACGTCGCGGCGGCGCGCGAGTGGGGCATGGACGTGTCGGGGTTTCTGATGATGGCGCACCTGTCCGATCCCGCGTCCCTCGCCGCGCAGGCGAAGCTGATGGAGTCGTACGGCGCGAACTGCGTGTACGTGACCGATTCCGCGGGCAGGCTCACGATGGACGGCGTCCGCGACCGGATCGCGGCCTACCGCGACGTGCTGGACCCGGGGACGCAGATCGGCATCCATGCGCACCAGAACCTGTCGCTGGCGGTGGCGAACTCCATCGTCGCGGTGGAGGCGGGGGCATGCCGGGTGGATGCATCGCTCGCCGGGCACGGAGCCGGAGCGGGCAACACTCCGATCGAGCCGTTCGTCGCTGCCGCCCGGCTGCAGGGCTGGGAGGTCGCGGCCGACCTGTTCGCCCTGCAGGACGCCGCGGACGATCTGGTCCGGCCCCTCCACGATCGGCCCGTGCAGGTCGATCGCGAAACCCTCTCTGTGGGTTATGCGGGCGCGTACTCGAGCTTCCTGCGGCACGCGGAAGCCGCGGCGGCGCGGCACGGGATCGACGCGAGGGACATTCTGGTCGAGGTCGGCCGTCGCCGGCTGATCGGGGGGCAGGAGGACATGATCACGGACGTCGCTCTCGACCTCGCTGAAGGCCTCAGCGCCGCGGGGTCCAGCCGGGAGGCAGCGGGGCGGTGATGGCCGCGCGCTCGGCGTCGGCCGCCGCCGACCAGCCCTGCGCGGCGTCCACCGCGTCGAAGCCGCCGCGGGCGACGCGGAAGCCGAGGTCCTCGTGCTGCGTGCGCGGGGAGCCGCCGCGGCGTGTCGACGCGCGGACGCTCCAGGCGTCGTCGGCGAAGCCGCCGCCGCGGAACACCCGGTAGTCGTCGTAGCGGGCGGGGTCGAGGAAGTCCCAGCACCACTCCCAGACGTTCCCGAGGGTGTCGAACAGCCCGTTCAGGTTGGGCATCCTGCCGCCGACGTCGTGCGGGGCGGACAGGCCGTCCGCGCTCGTCCACGCGACCTCGCAGAGCGGGGCGTAGTGCGGGGCCGTCTAGCCGGCGCGGCTCGCGTGCTCACACTCCGCCTCGGTGGGCAGGCGGTAGCCGTCGGAGTCGACGTGCCAGGTGACGTCCTCGCCGTCGAACGAGTATGCGGGGTCGAGGCCCTCCCACTCGGAGGCGGCGTTGCAGAACCGGATGGCGCGCAGCCAGCTGATCCCGGTCGCCGGGCGGCGGGGGTGCGCGGCGGGCTCGCCGATCAGCTCGGCGACCTGCTGCTCGGTGACCGCGTAGACGCCGATCTCGAACGACTCCAGCTCCACGCTCCAGCGCCGCTTCTGGCGCGCGTCGTGCAGCGCGACGGTGCCCGGCGGGATGTACGCCAGCTCGATGTCAGTCACGGACCCCAGCCTCCCACGCCACTCCCGCCATCCGTTCCGGAGTTGTGCACGCATCCGGTCGGCGTGTTGCGTGAACAACTCCGGAACGGATGGCGGGGGATGGGGCGGGACGGGCACGGGCGCCTAACGGGGGCGCGGGGGCGGCCGATAGTCGCACCCGTGGAGACCCTGTTCGTCGCCCTCCGGGTGCTCGTCGTCCTCGGCGTGATCGTCGGGCTGCTGTGGTTCGTGCAGCGCCGCGTCGCCAAGGGCCGCGGGCTCGGCGGCCGTTCCCGGCGTGGCAACGCCGTGTCGGTCGTCGGCCGCCAGGGGGTCGGGCCGAAGGCGTCGGTCGTCGTCGTGGATGTGGACGGCAACCGGTTCGTGCTCGGCGTGACGGAACGAGAGGTGAGCGTGCTGTACGCCGGAGCCCGTCCGCAGGAGGCGGACGCAGAGGTGACCCCTCTGGTGCCGGTGCGCAGGACCTTCGCCAAGGACGTGCCGGCGGCGGACGCCGCGGCGCGGGTCTCCACGGACAGCAGGCAGGATGCCGACTTCCTCACGGCGCAGGGACGCGCCTCGGTCTTCGACGAGGCACTCAAAGGCTCGATCCTGTCACCGGCGACGTGGCGACAGGCGGGCTTGGCGGTGCGGCCCAAGAAGTGACGGCCGCCCGCGCGCCGCGGCTCGCCCGCTTCGCGGTCGCCGCCGTCCTCGTCGCGCTCATCGCCCTCGCGTTCCTGCTGCTGAACGCCACGACCGCGCACGCCGTCCCCACCCCGTCCCCGGTGCCGACCCCGAGCGGCCCGGCCGGACCGGGCGGCGGCACCGGCATCACCGTCGACATCAACGGCCCGAACGGAACGCCGAACGCGGCCATCCTGACCCTCGTCGGCATCACCGTGCTGTCGATCGCGCCGGCGCTGCTGCTGATGATGTCGTCGTTCACGAAGATCTTCGTGGTGCTCGCGATCACGAGGAACGCACTCGCGCTGCCGTCCATCCCGCCGAACCAGGTGCTCGCCGGCCTCGCGCTGTTCCTCAGCCTGTTCATCATGAGCCCGGTGCTGGTGGACATCAACAGCACCGCCGTCCAGCCCTACCTCGCCGGGCACATCGACTTCACCGCGGCCGTGCACGCCGCGGAGGCCCCGCTGCGCGGGTTCATGGCCGCGCACACGCGCGAGGAGGACATCGCGCTGATGACCAGGGCGGCCGGCCGGCCGAACCCGGAGTCGGCGTCCGCCGTCCCCATGCTCACGCTCATCCCGGCGTTCATGATCTCGGAGCTGCGCGCGGCGTTCATCATCGGCTTCGTGATCTTCGTGCCGTTCCTCGTGATCGACATGGTCGTCTCGGCCGCGCTGATGTCGATGGGCATGATGATGCTGCCGCCGGTGATGATCTCGCTGCCGTTCAAGATCCTGCTGTTCGTTCTGGTCGACGGCTGGGGGCTGATCGTCACGAGCCTGATCACGAGCTACCGGGGCGGCGGATGAACGCGAACGCCGTCCTCGACATCGCCATGCAGGGCCTGCTGGTCACGGCGAAGCTCGCCGCGCCCATCGTGGTGACCGCCCTGGTGGTCGGCTTCGCGATCTCGCTCATCCAGTCGATCACCCAGATCCAGGAGGTGACGCTCTCCTTCGTGCCGAAGGCCGCGGCCGTCGCCGTCGCCCTGATCATCTGCGGGCAGTGGATGATCTCCGAGCTGGTCTCGTTCACGCACGTGCTGTTCGAGAAGATCCCGATGCTGCTGGGCGGCGGCTGATGAACATCCCCATCGACCTCGCCGCCATCGAGGCGATCGCCCTCGCGTCGCTGCGCATGGTCGCCTTCCTGGTGATCGCGCCGCCGTTCTCGTACAACGGCTTCCCCGCGCAGGTGAAGGGGATGCTCGCGATCGGCCTCGCCATCGCGGTCGCCCCGCGCGTCGGCGCCGGCTACCACACGGCGGACACCGGCGTCTTCCTGCTCGACATGGTCAAGGAGCTCGCGGTGGGGGCGACGCTCGGCTTCCTGGTCTTCCTGACCTTCGCGGCCATCCAGTCTGCTGGCAGCCTGATCGACCTGTTCGGCGGCTTCCAGCTGGCGCAGGCGTTCGATCCGCAGTCGATGATCAACGGCGCCCAGTTCACCCGGATGTTCCAGCTGACCGCGCTGGCGCTGCTGTTCGCGACCGGCGGCTACCAGCTGATCATCGGCGGCCTGGTGCGGACCTTCGACGCCGTTCCCCTCGCCTCCGGGCTCGGGATGGCGGACCCGGCGAAGGCGATGGTCACCGGCCTCACCCAGATGTTCCTCTCCGCCCTGCAGATCGCGGGGCCGCTGATCGTCGTGCTGTTCCTCGCGGACATGGCCCTCGGCCTGCTCACCAGGGTCGCGCCGGCGCTCAACGCGCTCGCGCTCGGCTTCCCGCTCAAGATCATGCTCACGATCGTCCTGGCGGCGGTCGTGTTCGTCGCCCTGCCCGGCGTGGTGTCGTCGCTGACCGACGGCGCCGTCAAGACGATGCTGGGGGTGACGCGGTGAGCGACGCCCAGGAACGCACCGAACAGGCGACCGACAAGCGGATGAAGGAGGCGCGCCAGAAGGGCCGCCTCGCCAAGTCCACCGACCTCACCGCCTGGGTCGGCGTCGGCGCCGCCGCCGTGATGCTGCCGTTCACGCTTCAGCGCGGAAGCGACGCCGCGCTCGATCAGCTGTTCTCGGTGCGCTCGGTGATCGAGAGCCCCGACCCGGCGAAGGCGGTTGCGGCGCTGGGGGACGGGCTCGGCAGCATCATGGCGACGGTCGGGCCGATGCTCGTCGTCGGCGCGATCGCGGTGATCGGCGCCGCCGCGGTGCAGGGTGGCATCCACGTCAAGCGGCTCTCGGGCAAGTTCGAGCAGTTCAACCTGGTCACGGGATTCACCCGCGTGTTCGGGATGCGCGCGCTCTGGGAGGGCGCGAAGACCCTGCTCAAGTCCGCGGTGGTCGGCATCGGGCTGTTCCTGGTGGTGCAGGGGCTGATGCCGACGCTGCTGACCTCCGGGAGCATGCCGCTCTCCTCGCTGCTGTCCGCGGCGAGCGGCGGCGCGGCGGGCCTGCTGCAGGCGGCGGTCGGCGCCGGCCTCGTGCTCGCCGGGCTGGATGTCCTGGTCGTGATGCGCAGGAACCGCAAGCACACCCGCATGACCAAGCGCGAGGTGCGCGACGAGAACAAGAACACCGACGGCGATCCGCTGATCAAGTCGCAGCGCCGCTCCCGGCAGCTGGCGATGAGCCGCAACCGGATGATCGCGGCGATCGGCGGCTCGGACGTCGTGCTCGTCAACCCGACGCACATCGCGATCGCCATCAAATACGAACCGGGCAAGTCCGCACCCCGCGTGGTCGCCAAGGGTGCGGGGGCCATCGCGCTGCGCATCCGCGAGAAGGCGGAGGAGGAGCGCGTTCCGGTCGTGAAGGACATCCCGCTCGCCCGGGCGCTGCACGCGGGCTGCCGGCTCGGCGACGAGATCCCGGTCGAGCTCTACAATGCGGTCGCCCGGGTGCTCGCGTTCGTCATGTCCCTGAAGGCGCGCGGGGCGGCGGCCGGCGTGCACACCATGCCGTCGCCGTCGCCCGTCCCCTCGGCCGCCCCGTCGGCCGCACCCGGCGCCGCGCGCGCCGGAGCCGTTCCCGCAGGAGGTCTGTCATGAAGTCCACCGCCGCGAAGGTCGCCGTCCCGATCGGCGTCGTCGGCATCATCATGCTGCTGGTGATCCCGGTGCCCGCCTGGCTGCTGGACACGCTGATCATCGTCAACATCATGCTGGCGCTGGTCATCCTGCTCACCACGATGTTCGTGAAGAAGCCGCTCGACTTCTCAGTGTTCCCCTCGCTGCTGCTGGTCGCCACGCTGTTCCGGCTCGGCCTCAACGTCGCATCCACCCGGCTCGTGCTCGGCGACGGCTACGCGGGCCAGGTCATCCAGGCGTTCGGGCACGTCGCCGTCGGCGGCTCGATCATCATCGGCGCCGTGGTGTTCCTCATCCTGATCGTCATCCAGTTCATCGTCGTGACGAAGGGCGCGGAGCGCGTCGCCGAGGTCGGCGCGCGCTTCACCCTCGACGCCATGCCGGGCAAGCAGATGGCCATCGACGCGGACCTGAACGCCGGGCTCATCACGGAGGAGCAGGCCAGGGCGCGTCGCGCGGAGGTCTCGGCGGAGGCGGACTTCTACGGCGCGATGGACGGCGCGAGCAAGTTCGTGAAGGGCGACGCGATCGCCGGCATCCTCATCATCGTCATCAACGTGGTCGGCGGCATCGCGCTCGGCATGATCCAGCGCGGCATGGAGCTCGTCGACGCGGTCAACTCCTACACGCTGCTGACGATCGGCGACGGCCTGGTGACGCAGATCCCCGCCCTGCTGATGGCGGTCTCGACCGGCATGATCGTGACCCGCTCGAACGCGGAGACCGAGATCGGCACCACCGCCAGCGGGCAGCTCAGCCAGTCGCGCAACGCGCTCACGATCGCGGGCTGCGCCGCCATCGTCATGGCGCTGATCCCGGGGATGCCGCCCATCCCGTTCGTGCTCGTCGGCGCCTTCCTGGTGCTCGCCGCGCAGCGCATCAAGACCTCGCAGGCCGCTGCCAAGAAGGCGAAGGCGGCGCAGGCCGCCGTCGCGAACGCGGGCAAGACCGAGACGACAGAGGACCTGATGGAGCAGATGCGGGTGCACGCGCTCGAGATCACGCTCGCGCCGGACCTGGTCGACATCGTGAGCGGCACCACGGACGACCTGCTCGCCCGGGTGCGCGCGCTGCGCCGCAAGATCGCTCTGGAGCTCGGGGTGATCGTGCCTCCGGTGCGCACGCGCGACAGCGCGGAGCTGCCGCCGTCCACGTACGTGATCAAGATCGCCGGCGTGGAGGCGGGTCGCGGGCAGGCGCCGGGCGGCCGGGTGCTCGCGCTGGGCGACGCGCTGGACGGGCTGCCCGGAACGCCGACGGTCGAGCCGGTGTTCGGCCTCCCCGCCAAGTGGATCCCGTCCGAGATGCGGCACAGCGCCGAGCTGGGCGGCGCGACGGTGATCGACCGGGTCTCGGTGCTCATCACGCACCTGTCGGCGATCATCACCGCGAACGCTGCACGGCTGCTCACCCGCGAGGACGTCCGCCAGCTCACCGAGGGCGTCAAGCAGGTGAACCCGCCCGCGGTGGAGGAGCTCATCCCGAACCTGCTCTCGCTGGCGGAGGTGCAGCGGGTGCTGCAGGGGCTGCTCGCCGAGCAGGTGCCGATCAACGACCTGCCGCGCATCCTGGAGGCGCTGGCGCTCCGGGCGAAGGTGTCGAACGACCCGGAGGGGCTGGTGGAGGCCGCGCGCGGCGCGCTCGGGCCGGCCGTGGTCGCCCCGCACCTCGACGGCGGGACGCTGCGCGTGATCATGATCGACCCCGGGCTCGAGCAGGCGATGCTGGAGGGGCTGCGGCCGGCGGAGAACGGCACCCAGATCGTGCTCGACCCGACCCGCCTGGAGGCGGTGCTCGGCTCGATCCGGCAGACCGCGACGCAGCTGGACGAGGCGAACGTCTCCGCCGTCCTGGTCTGCGCGCCGGCCCTGCGGCCGGCGATCCGGAGACTCGTGGCCGGTCAGCTGTCCGGCCTGGCGGTGCTCAGCTATCAGGAGGTGACCGCCGTGCAGGCGACGATCGAGACGGTGGGGGTGGTGAGGATTGCGGAGCCGATCGCGGCCTGAGTGGCTGGGCGCCGACGAGCTGGAGGAGGTGCTGCCGGCGGTGTCGACGTCGTCGGCGGCCTTCGCGGCCATCCTCGACGACCTCGTGCGCACCACGGACCTCCCCGCGCCCGCCGCTCCTCCCGCACCGCCCGCTTCTCCCGCACCCGCCGCTCCTCCCGCCCCCTCTGAGTCGCCGAAGGGCATGTTGTTGTCGCTTTCGGGCGCTGAAAGCGACAACAACGTGCCCCTCGCCGCCACGTTCGCGCCGCCTCCCGCGCGGCTGCGGGGCAAGGGCGACCTGACGCTGGTGGTCGGGCTCGGCGGCGACGCGCTCGCCGCGGCCCGGGTGCTCGCGGTCTCGGCCGATGCGGGCGGCGAGGCGCTCGTGATCGCAGATCGACGGGATGCGCTTGCGGCGCGGGCGGACGGCGTGCGCGGCGAGCATCCCGCGGTCGGCGCGTTCAGCCTGCCCGGCGTGGATGCCGTGCCCGGCCTGGCAACGGAACTCGCGGGCATCGCGCCCGACCAGGTCTGGGTCGCGGTGGACGCGAGCCGCAAGACGCAGGACACCGCGCACTGGGTGCAGGCGGTGGACGCCGTGCTCGCGGTGGACGGCATCGCGGCCACCGGTGCCGCGCTCACCGCGTCCCCGGACGAGGTCCGCGGACTCGGCCTCCCCGTGCTCTGGCTCGACGCCCCGCCCGAGCGGTGAGAGGGCGCGGAGGCCGACGGCTGCGGTTCCGCGGGCCCGTCGCCGCGGATAGGCTGGACCGATGCTGGTTCTGACGCGCAAGCCCGGTGAGAGGGTGCTGATCGGGGACGACATCGTCGTCACCATCCTGGACGCGCGAGGGGACGGCGTGCGCATCGGGATCGACGCACCGCGCGGCATCCGCATCCAGCGCGACGAGGTCGTGAAGGCCGTGAGCGAGGCCAATCAGGAGGCGCGCGAGCAGGCTGCAGGCACGGACGACGCCGAAGCTCTCATCAAGAAGTCGCTGGGACTCTGACCGCCGGAACCACGGCGCGCATCACGCAGTGGTTCTTGCCCTTCGGCCTGATGTAGGTGAACCCGGCCGCCTCGAAGACGCTCCGGGTGGCGTTGTAAAGGAACGTCGCCGAAACCGGCTTACCCGGTGTGTCCTGCGGATACGTCTCCACGACGCCGCCTCCGGCGTCCGCGATCAGCTCGAGGGCGCCCGCGACGGCGACGTGCGCGATCCCGCGATGCCGTTGCCGCCGGTCCACGAAGACGCACGTGATGCGCCAGTCCGGGAGCGGATCGCCCGCCGACTCCACCTGTCTGCGGTGCATGATGCCCGGCAGCTCTGCGGGGCTCCCGTATTGCGCCCAGCCGATCGCGACGTCGCCGTCGAACACGAGCGCGGCGTGCGCCCGGCCTGCGCGTACGAGGTCGTGCTTGAAATCGCGCGCGAAGCTCGCGGGGCGCGCCTGCGACTCCGCCGTCGGCGCCGAGTGCGTCTCACGGTGGAACCACGTGCAGTAGCAGCCGCCGAAGCCGCCGCCGCTGTGCCGGTCGCACAGAGCGACGAAGGCGTTCCAGGTGTCCTCGCTCAGAGGACGGATCGTGAGCTCGTCCACGGCGTCATCATCCTCCAGGTGAGGTCGTCGTGCGAGCTCGAAAGCGCGACTGACCCCGCCCGGTATTTCTGCCGCTGCTCGAGCAGGGGGCAGACGTTCCGGACGGGGTCAATCGCGGCGTGGGAGAACGACGGTCAGGCGATGCCGCCGCCGTCGACGACCAGGGCGGAGCCGGTGACGTACGAGGACTCGTCGCTCGCGAGCCAGACGACGGCCGCAGCGATCTCCTCAGGCTCGCCCATCCGGCGCAGCGGGCGGTCGGCGGCCTCGGCGAGGAACGAGCCGGTCTCCTGGCCGAGCTGGCGGGCCTCGTCGCGCAGCATCCCGGTGTTCACGTCGCCCGGGTTCACGGAGTTGACCCGGATACCCTGGGGGCCGTGGTCGATCGCCAGCGCGCGGGTCATGTTGACGACGGCGCCCTTGGAGGCGCAGTAGGAGATCGCCTGGCCGCCGCCCTTCAGCCCCCAGCCGCTTCCGGTGTTGATGATGGAGCCCGCGCCCTTCTCGGCCATGATCGGCACGACGTGTTTGCACATCAGGAAGATGCCGCGCACGTTCACACCGAAGACGCGGTCCCACTCCTCGACGGTGGTCTCCACCGCGGTCGTGCGGCGGATGATGCCGGCGTTGTTGAAGGCGATGTCGATGCCGCCGAACTGCTCGGCGGCCGCCGCGACGACGCGCTCGACGTCGGGCTCCGCGGAGACGTCGGCGCCGAACGCGATCGCCTCGCCGCCCGCGGCGCGGATCTCGGCGGCGACGGCCTCGGCGGCATCCTGCTCGAGGTCGACGACGGCGACCCGCGCGCCCTCCGCCGCGAGGGCGAGGGAGGTGGCGCGGCCGATGCCGCCCGCTCCTCCGGTGACGATGGCGGACTTGCCGGCTAGACGCATTCGGGTTCTCCTTCGATGGGGGCCGCGGTGGCGGCACTGACAGGGTAGAGGCTCGCGGTGGAGGGGCCGGTGACCACGAGGACGTGGCCGGCCAGCCGCAGGTCGAGCCGGGGGTCGCCGGTGTCGACCAGCAGGGGCCGGCCGGCGAGGTCGATGAGCTTCTGCTCGGTGGCGACTACGAGCAGGGGATGGTCGCCGAGCGCGGCGATCACGCGCGCGGACAGCTGCTGGTTGCCGCGGCCGAGGAGGAAGCCCTGGCCGCCGATCACCGTCACGACGGCCTGCGCCTCGTGCCCCGCGACGGCGGAGAGCGCCTGCTGCTCCGTGACGTCCCGGGCGAGCAGGCGGCCGTCCGCCACGATGTCCACGCCGAGCGGGCTGGTGTCGAGTCCCAGTGCGCGGCCCACCGCGGCGGTCGTCCCGCCCGGGCCGAGCAGATAGCGCACGCCCGGACGCATCCGCGCAACGGCTCCCGCGGCCGCGGCGCGCACGGCCTCCCGCTCGCTCGCGGGGGTCGCCGCCTTCCGCGCCTGGGTGCGGCCGGGGGAGGCGGGGACGTCGACGAGCGCGAACAGGCGCGGGTCGGGCCGCCCGGCCCGCATCAGGTCCTCGTCCAGGTCGAGCACCTCGACCGTCGCGGTGGGCGCGGGATGGGCGATCCAGTCGGCGGCGACGGCCCCGGCCGAGGCGGGGCCGACGGCGAAGCAGCCGGAGTACATCTTCACGCCGGCGGGGATGCCGAGCACGGCGGCCCCGGCGGGCAGGCCGCGGGCGACGTCCCGTGCGGTCCCGTCGCCGCCCGCGAAGAGCACGAGCGAGGCTCCGGCCGCGTGGACGGCTCCCGCCGCACGCGCGGTGTCGTCGCCCGTCGTCTCCATATTCCCACCCGCGTATACGACGCGAGGGATCAGTCCGGCCGCGCGCACCGCATCCTCTCCGAGTGCGCCGCCGGCGGTGACGATCTCGAGACCGGGCCGCAGCGACGCGAGGACGCGCAGCGCCTCCGCGGCTCGCTCGCCCGCGCGCGCTCGGCCGCCGCGGCGCATCGCCTCGCGCTGCACCGCGGCGCCGTCGCTGCCGGCGAGCCCGGCGGGCCCGCCGATCCCGGCGACCGGGTTCACGACGAGCCCGATGGCGTTCACGCCGCCGCGTCCTCCGCGGAGGCCGCGACGGACGCACCCTCGCCGAAGTACTTGCGGCGGTAGGCGCGCCAGGTCACCGCCCAGCGCTCCGGGTCGTCCAGGTCGTCGTGGTGGGTGTGGTGGACCGTCTGATTGTGCGGCGCGCTGCGGACGACCTCCGGGGTCTCCCGCGCCTCGCGCGCGACCTCGGCGAGGACGACGGCGTACTCGTCCAGCTCGGCCTTGGAGTAGGACTCGGTCGGCTCCAGCGTGAACGGCTGCGGGACGACGTAGGGGTGGTGGCTCGTCCAGTAGTGCATCCCGAAGTCGGCCGCGCGGATGCCGATCTCCTCCGAGCTGACGCCGGTCTCCTCGAAGAGCTCCTGCCACGAGTAGCGGACTTGCTCGATGCGCCGGCGGCCGGTCGCGTACGGGGCGCTCGCCCCGGGGATCTCCAGGATGCGCTTCATCAGGTAGTTGTTGTTCAGCACCGCGGTCTCCGCGACCGCGCGGAGACCCGGAGCGCCGAGCGCCCGGATCCACGCGTAGGTGCGGACGATGTTCGGGACGACGCCGAAGAACGGCGCGACCGAGCCGATGGACTGCGGCCGGTCGGAGTCGATGACGAACCGGTCGCCGACCTTCTCCACGACCGGTCCCGGCAGGAACGGCGCCAGCGCCTCGGACACCGCGTTCGCGCCGGAACCCGGTCCGCCGCAGCCGTGCGGGGTGCCGAACGTCTTGTGCAGGTTGAAGTGGCAGACGTCGAAGCCCGCGTCCCTGGCGCGGGTGATGCCCAGGATGCCGTTGGCGTTCGCCTGGTCGTACGACGCGAGCGCGCCGACGGAGTGCGCGAGCTCCACCCATTCGCGGATACGCGGGTTGTAGATGCCGGTGTCCTCGGGATTGGTCACCATGATCGCGGCGGTGCGCGACGAGATCGCGGCGCGGAGGGCCTCGACGTCGGGGTAGCCGTCGGCGTCGGGGAAGATCGTGATGACCCGGTAACCGGCCATCTTGGCCGCGGCCGCGTTCGACGGGTGCGAGAAGATCGTGGTGATCACCTCGTCCCGCTGCTCGCCCTCGCCACGGGAAGCGTGATAGGCGCGGATCATCGAGATGTTCGCCCAGATCGCCTCCGAGCCGCCGCCGGTCTGCAGCGAGACCCGGCTCATCCCGGAGATCTCGGCCAGCATCCGCTCGGTGCGCCAGATGATCTCCAGCGCGCCCTGCGCCGACTCCGGGTCCTGCAGCGGGTGCAGGTCGGTGAGGTCGGGAGTGCGGATGATCGCCTCGTTCACCTTCGGGGCGTACTTCATCGTGCAGGTGCCCTGCCCTACGTCCACGTTCAGGTCGGCGCCGAGGTTCTCCTGACTGAGCCGGAGGTAGTGCTTGAGCACGCGCATCTGGCCGATCTCGGGCAGCGCGGGCGGCGCGGGGCGGCGGAGCGAGGGCCGCAGGTCGGCGACCACGTCGCCGACGACCGCACGGACGCCGTCCTCGGTCTGCGACGGCACGACACCGCGCTCGCCGGGGGTGTGCAGCTCGAAGACGATCGGCTCGTCCCAGCGCGCCTGGTGGAAGCGGCGCAGCGCTGGCTTGGGGGCGATGGGGAGGGTCATCGGGCGTTCTCCTTCAGGGCGGCGCCGAACGCGTCGGCCAGCTCGTCGATGTCGGTCTGGGTGTTCTGCTCGGTGACGCACACCAGCAGTCGGTCGTCGTCGAGCGCGAGGCCCGGCTCGAAGCCGCGCGCGCGGAGGGTGGACACGAGCTCCGGGGCGGTGAGCGCCGCCTCCCGCAGGTCGAGCACGAACTCGCGCAGGTGAACGGCGCCGTCGCCGGCGGCGACCCCGGGCAGCGCGGTCAACGCGTGCTGCGCGTACGCGGTGCGAGCGAGCAGGGTCTCGCCCAGCTCGGCCATGCCCTGCGGGCCCATCAGCGCCAGGTAGACGCCGGCGGCAATCCCCCAGAGGGCGGCGGCGGTGCCGACCCACTCCTTGCCCTCCTCGCGGAGCGCGAACGAGGTGCGGTCGTAGGCGACGTCGCCGAAGCCGTACTCGCCCGGGACGTCGGTGGACTCCAGCCCGAACAGGCGCGACGGCATCTCGATCACCAGGCGCGGGTCGTCGTCCACGGCGATGAAGCCGGCGTGCGCGCCGCCGTACCAGGGGTGCAGGCCGAGGGACTGGATGTCGCCGTGCAGGATGTCCGCGCCGAGGTCGGCGGGGGAGGCGAGGACGCCGAGCCCGATCGGGTCGACGCCCGCCACCAGCAGCGCACCCGCGGCGTGCGCCGCGTCGGCGAGCCCGGCGACGGCGGTCTCCAGAGCGCCGTGGAAGCTCGGGGTCTCCACCCAGACGGCGGCGGTGTCCGGCCCGATCAGCGCCGTCGCCGCCGCGGCGTCGGCCACGCCGTCCACCGTCGGCACGACGACCAGGTCGGCAACCGGCCGCACGTAGTCGCGCACCTTGGAGAGCTTGTCCGGGTGCGCATCGCTGACCAGCAGGATGCCGCGGCGGCCGGTGACGCGCGTCGCCATCGCGAGCGCGGTCGCCGCCGCCTGGTAACCGTCATAGGTGGGTACGTTGACGACGTCGCGGTTCAGCAGCTCGCCCATCAGCGACTGGTACTGGAACAGCGCCTGGAAGCGGCCGTGGTCCTCGTACGGCTCCCCCGCGTACGCGGTGAGGAACTCGCTGCGGTTGATGACTTCGTCCACGACCGCGGGCACGGCGTGGTGGTAGGTGCCGGCGCCGAGGAACAGGCGGCCGGGCTCGACCGCGCGGTTGCGGCGCAGCAGCCCGCCGACATGCCGCACCAGGTCCTGTTCGGCCACGAGCGGCTCCGGCAGGTCCAGGTCGCGGCCGAGGCGCAGGTCGGCCGGCACGTCCGCGTAGAACTCGTCGACGCTCGCCGCGCCGACCGCGTCGAGCATCGCCTGCCGCGACTCCGGCGCCGTGTTCGGCACGTAGGGATGGACGAAGGGGTGGGTCATGCTTGCCTCTCAGTGGTCGGGTGCTGGATGACGGAGACGCCGAACGCGCCGAGCGGGATGCCCGCACCGGCGTCCGAGCCGGTGAGCAGGTCGGTGCCGCCGGGGATGCGCGGAGCCGTCCGCGCGTCCCTGCCGTGGTTCAGCACGAAGGTGAAGTCGGTGCTCCCGTCGGTGCGGGTGACGATCTCGAGCGCGGTGTCCGGCTCGCGCGCCGCGACGCCCGCCTCGGCGAACACCGCGGAGAGCACGGCGCGCATCCCGTCCTCGCCGAGCCCGGCCGCGAGGTACCAGGCGGCGCCGGCGCCATGCGGGCGCCGGGTCAGCGCGGGAAGGCCGGCGAGGTCGCCGTCGGCGAACCGGGCGAGCACGTCCGTGCCGTCCGCCGCATCGATCCACTCGCCCCAGACGCGCGTGGGATGCACGACGCCGCCGAGCTCGACGGTGCGGTGCCCGCCGTCCGGCAGCGGCCACCACTCGTCCACCTCCACGCCGAGCAGGCCGCGCAGCGGGCCAGGGGCTCCGCCGTCGTGCACCTGCTCCCGGTGGTCGACGACGCCGGAGAACGGGCCGACGACGACGTGGCCGCCTGCCGCGACGAAGGCGGTGAGCGCCTCGGCCTGCTCGACGGTCGCCGCGTACAGGTTCGGCACGAGCACGACCCGGTGGTCGCCGAACGGCCCGGCGGCGCGCGCGACGTCGACCGGCTGGCCGAGCGCGAAGGCCGCGGCGTGCCACGCCCTGGCCTCGGTGAGCCAGTTCAGCCGCTGCGACGGCATCGACTCGGTCTGGGTCACGCCCCACCACGCGTCCCAGTCGGCGACCAGCGCGACGGAGGAGCGCACGCGCGTCCCACGCACCGGCTCCAGGAGCTTCAGCTCGGCACCGAGCGCCTTCGTCTCCCGGAAGCTGCGGCTGCGCTCGCCGCGATGGCCGAGCATCGCCGAGTGGAATTTCTCCGGGCCGAACTTCGCCTGCCGCCACTGGAAGAACATCACGCCGTCCGAGCCGTGCGCGACCGCCTGCAGGCTGCCGAGCCGCATCTGGCCCGGCGCCTTCGGGACGTTGACGTCCCGCCAGCTGACGGCGCTCGGCGCCTGCTCCAGGAGCAGCCACGGGCGGCCGTCCTTGAGGCTGCGCATCAGGCCGTAGTTGAGCGCGGCGCCGACGTGCGCGTGCGGGTCGGCGGGGTCGGGATACGCGTCATCGGTGACCAGGTCCTCGGCGTCGGCGAAGTCCCAGTAGTCGAGCTCGCGGAACAGGCTCATGAAGTTGGTCGTCACCGCGACCTCCGGCGTGACCTCGCGGAGCACATCCACCTCGGCGCGGAACAGCTCCAGCAGCGCGTCGGAGGAGAACCGCTCGAAGTCGACCACCTGGGCGGGGTTGATCGGTCCCGTCGCCGTGCGGGGCGGCTCGATCTGATCGAAGTCCAGGTAGTTCTGCCCCCAGCAGCTCGTGCCCCAGGCGGCGTTGAGCCCGGCGATGTCGCCGTAGCGCGCACGCAGCCAGCGCCGGAAGTGCCGTGCAGACTCCGGGCACCAGCAGCGGGCGACGTGGTCGCCGTACTCGTTCGAGACGTGCCAGAGAGCCAGCGCGGGATGTGCACCGTAGCGCTTGGCCAGCGCGCGGGTGAGCCGCAGCGCGGCCTCGCGGAAGACGGGGGAGCTCGGGCAGTACGACTGCCGGGAGCCGAACTCCAGGCGCACGCCGTCGGCGTTCCAGGGCAGCACCTCCGGGTGTTGGCGCACGAGCCACGCCGGGGGCGTCGCAGTCGCGGTCGCGAGGTCGACGGCGATGCCGTTCGCCCAGAGCAGGTCGATGATGCGGTCGAGTCCCGCGAAGTCGAAGCGCCCGGGCTCCGGCTCCAGCAGCGGCCAGGAGAAGACCGGGAGCGTCACGATGTTCACGCCCGCCTCGACCATGAGGCGGACGTCCTCCGCCCAGACGTCCTCCGACCACTGGTCGGGGTTGTAGTCGCCGCCGTAGGCGAGCGCGTCGAGCCGGATGCTCCGGGGCGCGGGGATCGTCATCGGTCTCCTCGGGGGATCTGCTGAGGGCTGCTGCTTGTGCGTCGCTCTGTGTCGACTGTATTCTGTATACAGTAACGCTAGAGCGAACGCAGCGACGGGTCAAGCCCTAAGCTGACGACCACGAGTCCGGCCGGGAGGGTCCACATGGCGATCGAGCGCAAGAATCTGCGTTCCCAGGTGCGCGAGGAGCTCCTCGCGCGGATGCGCGCCGGCGAGGTCCGTCCGGGCGAGAGCATCAACGAGGTCGCCCTCGCCGCCGAGCTCGGCGTCTCCCGCACCCCGCTCCGCGAGGCGCTGATCGCGCTCGAGAGCGAGGGCCAGATCGAGAGCGAGAACGGCAAGGGCTTCCGCTTCGTCCCGCTCAGCGCGCGCGAGTTCGAGGAGCTCTGCCCGATCATCGTGACGCTCGAGGGCCTCGCGCTCGACCTGTCGCCCGCCGACGAGCTGGCCGAGCTGGGGAAGCGCCTGTCCGAGCTGGCCGCAGCGTTCTCCGACGACGTCGCCCAGCACGCCCTGGTCAACCGTAAGGACGACGAGTGGCACAACCTCATGCTGAGCGCGTGCCCCAACCAGAAGCTGCTGGAGCAGATCGCCCAGGTGCGCAGCGCCATCCACCGCTACGAGTCCCTGCTCGTCGGCGCCGAGGTGCTCGTCGAGCGCTCGGCCGAGGAGCACGCTGCCATCGCGCAGCACCTCGCGGACGGCGACGTGCCCGCCGCCAAGGCCGCCCTCTCCGAGAACTGGACCAACGGGATGCGCCGCCTGCTCGCCGACGCCGGCATCAAGTGGGAGCGCCTGGCCTGACGCGACGACGCCGCGTCTCGCCCTCACCCCTTCACCGCGCCGCCGAGCAGCCCCGACACGAACTGCTTCTGGAACACCAGGAACAGCGCGAGCAGCGGCAGCGTCGCGAGCAGCGAGCCGAGCATCAGGCCCGAGTAGTCGACGCGGGAGAGCCCGATCATCGTGTTCAGCGCGACCGGGATCGTGTACTTGTCCTCGGTGTTCAGCATCAGCAGCGGCCAGATGAACGCGTTCCACTGGCTCACGAACGTATAGATCACGAGCGCCGCGATCTGCGGGCGCGCGACCGGCAGCACGACCCGGTAGAACGTGCGCAGCTCGCCCGCGCCGTCGATCCGTGCCGCCTCCACGATCGTCTCGGGGAAGTCGAGGAACGCCTGGCGCATCAGGAAGATGCCGAACGCGTTCGCGAGGAACGGCAGGATCACCGCCTGGTAGGTGTCGATCCAGCCGAGGCTCGCCATCATCTGGAACAGCGGGACGAGCAGCACCTGCATCGGGATCATCATCGTGCCGAGCACCACGGCGAGCAGGACCCCGCGGCCGCGGAACGGGAACTTCGCGAGGCCGTAGCCCGCGAGCACGCTCACGGCCGAGCTGAACACCGTGTAGATCACCGCGATCAGCAGGCTGTTCAGCATAACCTGGCCGAACCCGGTCTGCTCCTGCAGCCGCGTCAGGTTCGCCCACAGCTCGCCGCCGGGCAGGATCGGCAGCGGCCGCGCGAACAGGTCGGAGGTGGTGTGCGTGGATGCGGTGAGCATCCAGAGGAACGGCACCACGCTGAGCAGCGCGCCCGCGGCGAGCAGCAGGTAGGCGGGGGTGTGGCGGAGCGCGCGGATCACTTCTTCTCCCGGAGCAGGCGGAACTGGATGATCGAGACGATGCCCGTGATGAGCACCAGCAGCCACGCGATCGCCGACGCGTAGCCGGGATCGAATTGCTGGAAGCCGACCTTGTAGAGGTAGAGCACCGGCGTCAGCGTCGCATTGTTCGGGCCGCCGCCGGTGAGGATGACGTTCTCGTCGAAGAGCTGCAGAGCGCCGATCGTCGAGGTCACGGTCGTGAACACGATCGCCGGGCGCAGCTGGGGCACGACGACGTGCGCGAAGGTCGCCCAGCGGCCGGCGCCGTCGATCCTCGCCGCCTCGTACTGCTCGGCGGGGATGCTCTGCAGCCCGGCGAGCAGGATGACCATGTTGTAGCCGGTCCAGCGCCACGTGATCGAGGCGATGAGCGCGACGCGTGCCCAGACCTCGCTGTCCAGCCAGTCGACGGGCGCGACCCCGACCAGCCCGAGCAGCTGGTTGACCGCGCCGCCGTCGGTGGTGAGCAGCACCCGGAAGACCACGGAGTACGCGACCAGCGTGGTCACCGCGGGCAGGAAGTACAGCAGCCGGAAGCCGGAACGGAACCGCAGCCACGTCTGGTTGAGCGTGTACGCGAGCACCAGGGCGATGCCGATCATCAGCGGCACCTGCACCACGAGGATGAGGAACGCGTTGCTGAGGCTGGTGGCGACCAGCGGGTCCCGGAAGAGCCGCGCGTACTGGCCGAGGCCTACCCAGCGCAGCTCGCCGCCCTGGGTGCTGAAGAAGCTCTGCCAGAGCGAGACGACCAGGGGATAGGCGAAGAAGATCGCGAACAGCGCGGCGGCGGGCAGCGCGAACCAGAGGCCCGGTCGCTGAAGCCAGCGCTCCAGCGACCTGGGCCCTCCGGCCCACGCCGCGCGACCCCCGGCTGCGGTGTCGACGGCGACCATCTCAGCCCGCGATCGAGCGGCCGGTGGCCGTGGCGATCTGCCTGGCCGCATCCTGAAGCGCCGCCTCCGGGTCCTTGCCCCCGAGCACCGATGCGGAGACGGCAGCGCCCACGATGTCGCTCGCCTTGGCGTTGTCCGCCGTGTAGGTGATCGCCGGGATCTTCGCGGTCTGCTCGGCGAACAGCGTGTAGACCTTCTGATCGCCGAAGTACGGGTCGGGCGTGCTGAAGAAGGGATCCTTCAGCGCCGGCAGGTAGGACGGGAACAGGCCGTCCTGCTTCATCATCGACACCTGGTTGCCGGTGTCGGCGAGGGCAAACGCCACGAACGACGCCGCCAGCTGCGGATTCTTGGACTGCGCGGGCACGGCGAGGCCGGAGCCGCCGCTGTTGGAGGTGCGGGCACCGCCATCGGCGAAGGCCGGCAGCTCGGTGACGCCGTACTTCCCGCTCAGTTCGGCGGCCTCGCCGGTGAGGGTGGCGATCCACCACACCGCCTCCGGCGTGACCGCGGAGTCGCCGTTCTTCGCGCTGGTGACGCGCGCGTCCCAGCCCTTCACGCTCTTCAGCAGCCCCTTGTCGTTCAGCTCCTTCTCCAGTCGCAGCGCTGCGACGGCCTGAGGAGTCGCGACCGTGATGTCGCCCTTCGCGTCGAAGAGACCCTGACCCTGCTGCTGCAGCAGCATCTGGAACAGTCCGCCGGTGGCGACGTCGGCCGTGATGAGCGTGTGCCCGGTCGCGGCCTTGATGCGCTCGCCCGCGGAGACGAGCTCGTCCCAGGTCCCGAGGCTCGCCGGTTCGACGCCGGCCTTCTGGAGGTAGTCGGAGCGGTAGAACAGCCCGACCGTGCCCGAGTCCCACGGCACGGCGCGGATCGCACCGGTCTTGTCGGTGGACGCCGCCCACTTGGATGGGTCGAAGTCGGCCTTCTTCGATCCCACGATCGGTGTCAGGTCGACGAAGCCCTTCGGGAACTGGCTGAGGTACCCGGGGGTGTGATCCGTCTCCATCGTCACGACGTCCGGCAGGCCGGTGCCGGCCTGGAGGCCGACGGACAGCTTGTCGTAGGCGTTGTCGTAGCCGACGTCCACGACCTTCACCGTCGTTCCGGGATGCGCGGACTGGTACTCGCCCGCGAGCCGCTTGAGCGACGTCGCGGCGGCGTCCCACGACCAGACGGTGATCGAGCCCTCCGGCTTCGCGGACGGGTCGAGCGTGGCTGGTCCGGTCCCGGCGTTGCCGGCCATGGCGCAGCCGGTCAGGGCCAGGACGGCAGCGGTCAAGGGCGCGATGATGCGCAGGCGTTTCATGTGACTCCTTCGTCGATGGAACGGTTCGATAGGGGTGGATCAGGCCGAGAGCTGCACCGCCAGGTCCACGAACAACGCAGCGGACCACCCGAACGCGGTGGTCGCGGTACGGGCCTTGCGGCCGGTGCCGGGGGTGAAGTACTCGTGCGGGCCGCCCCCGTGGATGACCAGGCGGAGCGTCTGCTCGGCCAGTTCGCGGGCGCGGTCGGGATGGCCGGACACGGCGAGCCCCTCGGCGAGGAGGGCGTTGACGTTGACCCACACGGGGCCGCGCCACATCCGCTCCTCGGAGAAGTCGGGGTCGCGCCGAGCCACCGTCGGCACGGTCCAGGCGGTCGCGAAGCGATCGGGGTCGTCGAGCGCGGCGAGGATGCCCGCGACGTAACGGCCGGGCAGTCGACCGGTGAGCAGCGGCAGCAGCGAGACTGCGGTCTCCGAGCCGACGGGCGTGCCGGCGCCGGAGGAGCGGAAGAACCCGGCGGTCTCGTCCCACATCCCCTCGAGCAGTTCGAGGGTCCGCGCCGCGCGCGCGGTGTGGCGCTCGGCGGCTTCGACGTCGCCCGTCGCGCGGGCGCGGGAGGCGAGCAGGTCGTCCTGCAGGATCAGGTACGCGGCGAGGTCGGGCGAGGACACCGGCAGCTCGGCGTCGAAGACTGGGCTGTCGTCGAGGCCGGACGAGTACGGGTGCCCGTACTCGGGCATCCCGTCGCCGTCCAGGTCGGAGCGTGCGAACCACCACTCCTGGCTGCGCGCGACGGTCGCCCAGGCGGTGTCGAACCACGCCGGGTCGTCGACGAAGCCCTCCAGCCGGCGCAGCGCCCACGCGGCGAGCGGCGGCTTGGTGAGCGGGATCGGTGCGGTCGGGTCCGCGATCGCGGAGCCCGCGCGCCGCAGGTTCTCGCGGTCGCCGGGCGGCAGGTCGTCGCTGGAGGCGAGCACGCCCTCATCGTGCACGACGTCGGGCAGCTGGCCGTCCACCGTCGGAAAGGCGAAGGCCAGCTTCAGCTGCTCCTTCGCGAGCTCCGGGTCGCCGTGCCGCAGCCCCGATGCGATGAAGTACGCATCCCACTGCCAGACGCCGACGTATCCGATCTTGGACGGCACGACGGCGCGGGCGCCACGGCCGGGCAGCGAGACGATGTTCGCGCCGAGCACCCACCAGCAGAAGGCGGTCATGTCGGCGAGGTCGTCGCGCACGGCGGGTGTGCGGGTGAACCAGTCGTCCCAGACGGTCAGAGTGCGGGCGAGGGAGGCGGGATGGTCCGCGGGCGCGGTGGCAGCGGCGGCACCGATCCCGAGCCGGAGCGAGCCGCCGCCGAACGAGAGCCGGACCGTGTCGCCGGTCACGACGACGTCGTCCGCGCCGGTCGCGGACCATCCCGCCGTCGCCGCTGAGGGCAGACCGGGACGCCAGACGTGGTCCGGAGCGAGGCCGGGGAGGTCGAGCTCGACGCTCCACCGGCCGTCGCCGCCGAGGCTGAGCGCGTCCGGTCCGTCGAAGGTCAGGGTGACCCCGGCGTCTCCGAACGCGATGCGGTCCGGCCGTACGTCGGAGACCGGGGCGAGGCGGCCGTCCGCGCCGAAGACGCGCAGGGTGCGCACCAGCATGGACTCGTCCAGCCGCCGCTCGTATTCGGCGAGGCACACGGTCAGCCCGCTGTGGGCGCGCAGCACCAGGATGCGGGATCCGGGCAGCGTGAACGGCGCGTTCTCGAGGTCGAGGTACCGCGCCGCCCGCTCCGCGGGGGTCACCGGCCGCCCAGCCCGGAGGCGGCCATGCTGCCGATGATCCGGCGCTGACCGATCACGAAGGCGATCAGCATCGGGATGGTCGCGATGGCGGACGCCGCCATGATCAGCCCGTAGTTGACCGAGCCGAACTGCCCGCGGAAGCTCTGCAGCAGCAGCGGGACGGTGAACAGCTCCTGCGAGTTCAGGATCACCAGCGGCAACAGGAAGTTGTTCCACGTGCTCAGCGCGACGATGATCGCGAGTGCGCCGAGGCCGGGGCGCAGGTTCGGCAGGATGATGCTCCAGAAGATCCGCCAGCGCCCCGCGCCGTCGACGATCGCGGCCTCCTCCAGCTCCTTCGGCAGCGACAGCACGAACTGGCGCATCAGGAACACTGCGAACGGGTTCGCGAGCGCGGCCGGCACGATGAGCGCGAGGTGCGAGTCCACCCAGCCGAGCTTCGCCATCAGGAAGTAGAACGGGATCAGCGTCACCTGCATCGGGATCATCTGCGTGGCCAGGAACACCACGAACAGCACCCGGGAGCCGCGGAACGGGATGCGCGCGAACGCGTAGCCGGCCATCGCGGCGGTGATCAGCGTGCCGACGACGACGAGCACGGCGATGTAGATGGTGTTCCAGTAGGCCGTGCCGAACGGCACGTCGTTCCACGCGTCCACGTAGTTCTGCAGCGTGAACGGCTTCGGCCAGAAGCTCAGCGGGTCGTTCAGCAGCTGGGGGAGCGGCTTGAACGAGGTCAGCAGCATCCAGAGGAACGGGAAGACCATTGCGATGCCGCCGGCGAGCAGCACGATGTGCAGCGCGAGCGTGCGGGCGCGGGCGGCTCCGCGGCCGGTGCGGGGAGCGGGGTCCACGGACCGCGTGCGCTCGGTGGGCGCGGTGGCGGTGGTCATGCTGCACCATCCTCGTAGTGGACGAACTTCTTCTGCGCGGCGAACTGGATGCCCGTGATCACCAGCGTGATGATCAGCAGGATGATCGAGGCGGCGCTCGCGGGACCGAACTGGAACTTCCCGAAGCCCAGGTCGTAGATGTGGTAGACGATCGTGCGGGTCGCGTTGTCGGGCCCGGCGTTCGCGGTCAGGATGAAGACGGTGTCGAACGTCTGCAGCGAGCTGATGAACGCGATCACCGTCGAGAAGAAGATGATCGGGGACAGCAGCGGCAGGCGCACCCGGAAGAAGAGGGTCACCGCTCCGGCGCCGTCCAGCCGGGCCGCCTCGATGACCGTCGGCGAGATGTTCTGAAGGCCCGCGAGGAAGATGATCACGTTGAGGCCGACGGACGACCAGATCGTCACGATGCACACGGCGATCAGCGCCAGGTGCGGGTCGCCCAGCCAGTCCGGCGGGGCGATGTGGAAGACGGAGGCGATGAAGCCGCTCAGCACGCCGTCCTTGCGGAACAGCTGCTGCCAGATCATCGCGACGGCCACCGACGAGGTGACGACCGGCGCGAAGAAGAGGATGAGGTAGAGCGTGCGGGTCTTGAGTCGCTCGAGCGCGACCGCGAGCACCACGGCGAGGCCGAGCCCGACCGGGACCGTGATCAGCGCGATGAGGAGGGTGTTCAGGATGGCCCGGCCGAACAGCGGGTCGGTCATCTCGGTCTGGAAGTTGTCGAAGCCGACCCAGCTGAGGGCGTTCAGGCCGTCCCACTTCGCGAACGCGAGCACGAGGCTCGCGATGAACGGGACGACGACGAACAGCGCCATCCCGATCAGCTGCGGTCCGACGAAGACGTAGCCCCAGCGCCGGTCGCGACGCCGCCAGGCGGACTCCTTCCGGAGCCCGCCCGGCGTCGCGGGGACGACCTCGGCCTCGGTGGCGACGGCCGCCTCTCCCAATGCGCTCACGCTCGTCGCCTCACTTGCCGCCGGTCTTGTCGGCGATCATCTTCGCGACCTCGTCGAGCGTCGCCTGCGTGGACGCCTTGCCCTGGTACAGGGCGAGCATCTTGTCGCTGATGTCGCTGGAGAGGCCGGGGACGCTCGCCTCGGTGGTGTAGTCCTCGAAGCCGATGTCGCGCATGTCGAGCATCGTCTGCGCGTGCTTCGGGTAGCCGTCGAGCACGACGGAGTCCGCGCCCGTGATCGACGGGACGGCGTTGCCGCCGCCCTTCAGGCGGAAGGTCTGGCCCTCGGCGGAGAGGAAGCTGGTCCAGAACTCGAACGCGGCGTCCTTGTTCTTGGTTTTGGCGTTGATCGCGAGGTAGCTCACGGCGACGCCGGTCGGCGCGGCCTTGCCGGACGGCGTCGGCCAGGGCGCCACGTCGTAGTTCTCCGGGTCGCCCGCGGCCTTGACGGTGCCGATCGTGTAGCGGCCCTGCACGAAGAAGCCGGCCTTGTGGGTCACGAAGACGCTGTCGGCGCCTGCGCCCTCGGGGAGCGTGTCGGCGACTACGAAGGTGCCGTTCTGGAAGTTCTTGGCCAGGACATCCATCGCCTTGACGCTGGTCTCGTCCGTGTTGGCGACGAACTTCCCGGAGTCGTCGAACGCCTTCCCGCCCTGGGCGGAGATCCAGCTGTAGTGGGTTGACCAGTAGTTCCAGAACATCGACCCGGTGAGGCCGGCCTTGTGCAGCTTCGCGTTCATGTCGAGGAAGGCCTCTGTCGTCCACTTGCCCTCGGCGGCGAGCGTCGCCGGGTCGTCGGTGACGCCGGCCTTCTTGAGCGCGGCCTTGTCGTACCAGAGGGCGTCCGGGTTGGAGTCGTTGGGCGCCGCGTAGATCTCGTCGCCCTTCTTGGTGGCGCCGAAGAGGCCCTGCGCGAAGTCCTCGGGCTTGGTCTTGCTCGCGGACGAGTTCATCAGGTCGGTCAGCGGGAGCAGCGCGTTCGAGTTCACGAACTGGCCGATCTTGTCGTCGCCGATGTAGAAGACGTCCGGGGCGGTGCCGGAGGCGAGCTGCGCGAGCAGCTTGGTGTGGTAGTCGCCGTAGTCGGCGACCGGCTGCAGGACGACCTTGATGTCCGGGTGGTCCTTCATGAACTGGGTGTCGAAGTCCTTGTACCGGGTGAGCTCCTCCGGGGTGCCCCAGGTGGACCAGACGACGGTCTTGCCGCTGGAGCCTCCGGAGCCGGAGCAGGCCGCCATGCTGAGCGCGAGTGCGGCGGCCGCCGTGATGGCCAGCGCCCTTCTCACCGTTGAGTCGACGCGAGACATGAGTACCTCGTTCCTTGAAGTGTCTCTGCTGTGTGCGATGCTTCGGGATGCGCATCGGGGTGGGTCTGTATTCTGTATACAGTAGGCAATGCGGGTATTGCAAGCCCCCTGCGGGCACGGGAAGATGCGTTCATGCCCGACTTCCGCCGCGTCCTGCAGCGCGTGGACGCCAGGGGCGGCGCGACCTGGCTGACCGTCCTGCGCGGATCGGAGGTGCTGCTCGACCGGCGGTCCGGCTGCGACGCGGACGCTCTCTTCTACACGTTCTCGGTGAGCAAGCCGTTCGTCGCGCTGTCGGTGCACCTGCTCGCCGAGCGCGGGCTGCTGAGGCTGGACGACCCGGTCGCCGACCACTGGCCGGGCTACGGGTCGCGCGGAAAGGAGGGCATCACGATCCGGCAGGTGCTCTCGCACCGGGCCGGCGTGCCGTTCTCCACCGGGACGATGCTCGGTGACACGGTGCGGATGACCGATCCGGCGCGCTCGGTGGCCGCCGCGGAGGACGCCCGGCCGCGCTGGCCGGCCGGCGAGGTGGTCGGCTATCACGTGATCAGCTACGGCTTCATCCTCGGCGAGCTGGTGCGGCGGGTGAGCGGGATGCCGGTGCAGCGTTTCATCGCAGAGAACCTCCTGGGGCCGGCCGGCCTCGGCGACACGACGCTCGGACTGCCGCCGGAGCGGGCGAACCGGGCCGTCCCGCTGCGAGCGCGCAGCGCGGCGGAGCACGCGCGCACGCTGCTGTTCAACCGGCCGCGGACGCGGCAGGTGCCCATCCCCGCGGCCGCGATCAGCACGAACGGGCGCGAGCTCGCGGAGTTCTACCGCGTCCTGCTCGCCGGCGGCGAGGGCATCCTGCGACCGGAGACGATCGCCGCGGCCCGCGCGGTGTCCAGCGACGGGGACGAGCGCGACCGCGTGATGGGATTCCCGGTGCGCTGGGCGCACGGCTTCCAGCTCGGCGGCCCGATCGGCCTCGCCCGGCCCACCGGCTCGCGCGCGGACCCGCTCACCTTCGGGCACAACGGCAGCAGCATCTGCAACGTGTGGGCCGATCCCGCGCGGGACCTCGTGGTCGCCTACCTCACCGACACCGCCGACGAGCGCTCCCGCGCGCTCCGCCACCTGAGCGACGTCAGCGACGACATCCTCGCCGCCTGCTCCTGACCGCCCGTCCCGCGGGCTCGACGGCTGAGGGGAGGAGGTAGTTTATGTGTGTGAACGAAATCGGGTTCGAGCCGGGGCGGGCGGCTCTTCTTTTGATGGATCTGCAGAAGGGGATCGTCGGGCGCCACCCCGACGTCGACGGCTTCCTCGGCGGGCTGGTCCGCGCGCGGGAGGCGGCGCGTGCCGCCGGGCTGACCATCGGCTTCGTGCGCGTCGCCCTCACCGCGGAGGAGGCGGCGACCATCCCGGCCACCTCGCGCTTCGCCGGTGCCGGCGCCCGGCTGGACGCCGGCAGCCCCGCGACGCAGATCGACGCGCGCATCGCGCCCGCCGAGGGCGAGCTCGTCGTGCGCAAGAAGCGCGTCGGCGCCTTCTCCACCACCGACCTGCGCGAGCAGCTTGACGCGCGCGGCATCGACACCCTCGTGCTCGCCGGCGTCGCCACCAGCGGCGTCGTGCTCTCGACCGTCCGCGACGCGGCCGACCGCGACTACCGGATCGTCGTGCTCGAGGACGGCTGCTGGGACTCCGACCCCGAGGTCCACCGCGTGCTCACCGAGAAGGTGTTCGCGCGCGGCGGCGCAACCGTCACGAGCATCGACGACTTCATCGCGTCGCTGGCGTAGCGCGCGATCGCGACCAGCCCGGCCGGGATGTCCGGGTCGTCGACCGCGTCCACCGGCAGCCAGCGCAGCTCCTGCGACTCGCCCTCCTCCGGCGTGCCCGCCGGGTCGGTCGTCGCCAGGAACGCGTAGACGATGTCGGTGTGCGCGTGGTCCTCGGCGATCGGGTGCACGTCGACGCACAGCGGCGACGGCAGAACGTTGACACCCTCCGCCCACGCGATCCGGTGCGGCGGCTGCAGCAGCATCAGCTGCTCCAGGTCGTAGCCGGACTCCTCCCGCAGCTCGTGCGCGACCGCGGCCCACGGGTCCTCCGTCCGCTCCACGTGACCGCCGGGCTGCAGCAGGATGCCGCGCTTGCGGTGCCGGTGCACCAGCAGGTGGATGCGTCCCTCCAGCTCGCGCAGCACGATCGCGCTCGCCGTCAGGTCGTACTCGCCGGGGCCGGTGTTCAGGTGGGGCATGCCCGCCAGTCTGGCACGAGCCCTCGGCGCGTGGATTCCCGTGTCCGCCGATCGGTGGACACGGGTGACATCCGACCGCCGGTGCCGCCGCCGGGCGCAGGTCGCGAGGCTGGGAGCATGACATCCGCACCCGCCCCCGGCGCCGGCTCCTCGCGGTTCGCCCTCGCCGGCCTCATCCTCGCCGTCTCCATGACGACCATCGACCAGACGATCGTCGCCCTCTCCGCCCCGACCATCCAGCAGAACCTCGGGCTCGGCCACGACGGGATGCAGTGGGCGGTCAACGTGTACCTGCTCGCCACCGCCGCGTTCTTCCTGCTCGGCGGTCGCATCGCCGACGTCGTCGGCCACAAGCGGATGGCATTGGTCGGCATCGCCGGATTCGGCATCACCTCGCTGCTGTGCGGGCTGGCGCCGACCGGCGACCTCGCCGAGGCGTGGCTGGTGACGGCCAGGGCGCTCCAGGGCGTGAGCGGAGCGATCATGTTCCCCGCCGCGATCGGTATCGTCGTCGAGGGCTTCGCCCGCGAGAGCCGGGGCCGGGCGATGGCGATCTTCTTCGCGATCACGGGCGCCATGACGGCCATCGGCCCGATCGCCGGCGGCTACCTGACGCTGTGGACCTGGCGGGCGATCTTCTGGGTGAACGTGCCGATCGCGATCGCCGCCTTCGTGATCGTCGCCGTCGCCGCGCGACCGTCCGTGCGCCGCCGCGAGCGCATCGACTGGCTCGGAGCCGCGGTCGTGGCGGCCGGGATGGGCGCGCTTGTGTTCGGCCTGCAGCAGGCGAGCGCGTGGGGATGGGGCGACGCCCGCGTGATCGGGGCCCTCGTGGCCGGTGTTGTGCTGCTGGCGCTGTTCGTCGTGACCCAGCTGCGCAGCACGAGCCCGCTCGTGCGGCTGGCGGCGTTCCGGGACCGGGGCTTCTCGCTCTCGACGCTCGCCACCCTGTTCGCCTCGATCGCGTTCATCTCCACGTTCTTCTTCCTCAGCGTCTACGGCCAGGTGTCGCTGCAGCTGCCGGCGATGGAGACCGGCCTGCTGTTCCTCAAGTTCTTCATCGGCTTCGTCGTGGCCAGCAGGATCGGCTCCGTCCGTTTCGATCGGCACGGCGCCAGGGGTGTCGTCCTGCTCGGCGGTCTGGTCGGTGCGGCCGGCTTCGCGTGGCTGGCGATCAGCGCGACGGACCTGGACATCCACGCCGATGCCTTCTTCAACCAGCAGACCTGGCCGATCATGGTGGCCGGTGCCGGAATCGGCCTGATGTTCAGCCCGGTCTCCACCGATGCGGTCAACCGTGCCGTCGGCGCCAGCTACGGCGAGGTCACCGCCATCTCGCAGACGATGAAGAACTTCGGCGGGGCTCTCGGTCTGGCCGTGCTGACCACTGTCGTCACGTCCAGGCTGACCGACCTGCTCACCGCGGACTTCTCCCGGTTCGGAGGGTCGGCGGCGGACGCCAGGAGCGCTGTCGAGCAGATCAGCGGGGCGTCCGGCGACTCGTCGTCCTCGCTGTCTGCCCTGCCCTCCAGTGTCCGGGACAGCATCATGCACGCCGTGCAGACGGATTATGCGAGCGCCGTGCAGTGGGCGTTCTGGGGCATGGCGGCGGCGATGCTCGTCGTCGCCGTCATCGGTCTGCTCTACCCGTCAGGACAGGCCGCGGGCGCCGCCGAGCCCGGCCAGGCGGAGCGGGACGCCCGACCCGCTACAGTCTGATCGTGCAGACCACAGCAGCTCGGATCGGCGATCGCGGCTTCCGTGACTGGATCGTCTACTCGGCGGTCGCGACCGTGGTCTCGGTGCTCCTGATCCTGGCGAACCCGTACCCGGGGTTCGCCAGGACGGCGCTGTCCGCCGCGATCGTGCTCGCGCTCTTCCCGCTCTACTGGCTCCTGGCCCGCCCGGTGCTCGCCGGGGTGCGCGGCAACACCGTGCGCGCCTGGTGCTACGTGGTGATCGCGATCGTGGCGTATCTCGTCGCGCTCGGGCTGAACGAGACGGCGAACGTGGCCCTCTTCGTGATCTCGCCGCAGATCTTCCTGCTGCTCGGCACCCTTCCCGCCGCGCTCTCGATCGTGGTGGTCAACGTCGCCGGTATGGTCCTCCGCCTGGTGCGGGACACGCTCGGACCGAGCGACCTGCTTCAGTTGCTCGCGCTGACCATCCTGATCATCGTGATGTCCATCTGGTTCAGCAACCGGATCATCAGCATCACGCGCGAGAGCAGCGAGAGGGGGCTCCTGATCGACCGGCTGCGCGAGCAGCAGCGCGAGATCGCCGAGCTCTCGGAGCGGCAGGGCGCTGCGACCGAGCGCGAGCGGATCGCGCGCGAGATGCACGACACGCTGGCGCAGGGCTTCACGAGCATCGTGACGCTGGGCCACGCCGCCCAGGCCGAGCTCGAGACGGACCCGACAGCGGCCAGGCGGCATGTCCGGCTGATGACGGAGACGGCGCAGGAGAACCTCCAGGAGTCGCGGCGGATCATCGCTGCGCTCACGCCGGTCCGGCTGGAGTCCTCATCGCTCGACCAGGCGCTCCAGCGGGTCACGGCGCGCTTCGTGGAGGAGACCGGCGTTCACGCTGCGTTCGACACGGACGGCGAGCCGCGGACCGCGCCGCCGGCGGTCGAGGTGGTGGCTCTGCGCGTGCTGCAGGAGGCGCTTGCCAACGTTCGCAAGCACGCGCGGGCGACGGAGGTGTCGGTGCGCCTCGCCTTCCGGCCCGCCGAGCTGGTGCTGACCGTCGCGGACGACGGAGGCGGGTTCGATCCCGACGCCCCGCGCGATGGCTATGGGCTCGACGGGATGGCGGCGCGCGTAAGCGAGGTCGGAGGCCGATTCGAGCTGCACTCGCGGCCCGGGACGGGGACGACGTTGACGGCGGCACTGCCGGCGGCATCCCCGGCGTCGACGGAAGCGGGTCGGCCGTGATCCGCATCATCCTGGCCGATGACCACCCGGTGGTCCGCGAAGGGATCCGCGGGATGCTCTCGGCCTACGACGACATCGACGTGGTGGCTCAGGCCGCGAGCGGTCCGGAGGCGGTGGCGCTGGTCGCGGCTCTGACGCCGGACCTCGTGCTCATGGACCTGCGGATGCCCGGCGGCGACGGCGTGCAGGCCACACGGGAGATCGCCTCGCGGCATCCGGGGACCCGTGTGGTCGTGCTCACGACGTACGAAACGGATCAGGACATCCTGCGCGCGATCGAGGCGGGCGCGAGCGGGTATCTGCTGAAGGACATCGCGCCGGCCGAGCTGGCCCGGTCGGTCCGCGCCGCGGCCGCGGGCGAGACCGTGCTCGCGACGTCGGCGGCCTCCGCGCTGCTCGGCCGGGTGCAGGGCCGGCAGCCCGCTCCGGCACTGTCACCGCAGGAACTGCGGGTGCTCGCGCTCGCCGCGGACGGGCGGACGAACGCCGCGATCGGCGCCGAGCTGTTCCTCGGCGAGGCGACGGTGAAGACCTACCTCAGCCGTGCGTACGAGAAGCTCGGCGTCTCCGATCGCACATCCGCGGTGCGTCGTGCCCTGGAGCTCGGCCTGCTCGGATAGCAGAATGTGCGCATGGCTGTCGTGCGCACCGAACGGGGACTGGACCGTCTGGTCAACTTCTCGGACGCGACGGTGGCCATCGCCATCACGCTGCTCATCCTTCCGCTCGTGGACGCCGCGAAGGACATCGGGCATCAGAGCTTCGGCGACTTCTTCGGCGAGAACTTCTGGGAGCTGCTCGCCTTCGTCATCTCGTTCGCCGTCATCGCGCGCTACTGGGTGGTGCACCACCGCGTCTTCGAATGGGTCCAGGACTACGACGGCCGGCTGGTCTGGCTGAACTTCCTGTGGCTGGCGACGATCGTGTTCATGCCGTTCACCGCGAACGTGCTCTCCAACAGCAACGGCGAGCGGGCGGAGGTGGACGCGCTCTACATCGGCAACCTGCTCGCGATCTCCCTCGCCATGCAGGCGATCGGCGCGGTGCTCGTGCGCAGCCCACACCTGGTGCGGGAGGACGCGCGCGGGGCGATGGACTCGACGCGCGGCTGGTCGGCCATCATCATCATCGCCGTGTGCCTGGTGCTCGCCGTGCTCGTTCCGAGCGTCGGGATGTTCTGGCTGTTCCTGATGTTCCTCTCGGAGCCGCTGCACCTGCTGCTGCGCCGGCTCAGGCGCAGGCCTTCCCAGACGACGGAGTGAGGATTATCGTCGCGGCATGCGACCCAAGACTCTCCTCCTGCTCGTCCTCCTCGCCGCGGCCTACATCCTCGGCGCCCGCGCCGGCCGTGAGCGGTACGAGCAGATCGTCGGCTCCGTCACTTCGTTCTGGAACGACCCTGACGTGAAGAACGCGCGCAAGAAGGCCAAGCGCGCGGCCGAGAAGGCCCGCAAGCGCCTGGCCTGAGCCTGCGCCGGCTCGAGCCTTCGCTGAGCCGACGCGCGGCCGGCGGGCTCAGGGCTCCCGGTAGTCGCCCTCGGTGTACTCGCCGTCCGGGGCGTCGGCCGGCTCCTCCGCGTCGGTGTACGTGCCCTCGACTTCGGGCTCCGGCGCCGACTCCTCGGTCTCCGTGTACTGCCCGTGGACCGTGCGCTCGTGCGGCCCCTCGTCGTTGGCCTCGGTGTAGCTGCCTTCGAGGTTCTCGCGGGCGTCGCCCGCATCTGGGGTGCTCATAGCAGGGACACTACGCCGCCGCGGGCCGCGCGACCAGAGGGTCGATGGACCGCGCGCGGCATAGCCGAGCATTCCTCGACAGGAGTAAGGTGCCCGCTGCCGGACGCGACGCCGGCACCAAGGGGGATCGACGATGATCCGGTCAATCCTGCGCGCCAAGACACCCGACCCGGAGGTGCTCGAGCTGCGCATCCACGGCATCGACAACACGCCGGCGGAGGAGATGCTCGGCGTCCCTCCCGGCCAGGCGCGGCTGGACGAGGGCGACGACGTCGGCGGCTTCTACGTGCCGACCGTCGACCCGCTCGACCCCGACGACCCGGCCACCCCGCCGACGCGCATCCGCAGGGAGGGCTACCGCTGGGGCGGGCTGGCCCGATACGGCGGCGGCGCCAAGGGCGTGATCGCGCTGTTCTTCGTGCAGCTCGCGTGGCTGCTGATCCTGCCGTTCGGGCTCTGCAACACGGCGTACTGGATGCGGCGCATCCCGGACCAGCCCGATGTCGGCGAGTGGCGCGCCGGCCGCGGCGCCGCTCCGATCCGGGTCTTCGCGCTGGGACTGACCCTGCTCTACGTGTGCGCGCTGGCGTCGGTCGCCTTCGACCTGGTCGGCTCGCAGTGCCTCGTCGACGGGACGCGGTGCACGGGCCTGCCGAGCGGCGTCCACGACGCCCTGGTGACGCTCGGCCTGGACTACCGGGGCTTCCGGCTCGCCGTCCTCTCGCTGGTCCCGGTCGCCGGCGTGCTGGTGCTCTTCCTGGTCTCGCACGCCGCGCGGGTCCGCTACGAGGCGGCGATCTTCGACACCGCCCACAAGATGCACGAGGCGGCGGCGCGCAGCGGCGTCGAGGGGACGATGCGCCGGCCGCTCGCCACCGAGGGCTTCTGGGGGATCACGCGGGTGAAGCTGCCGTCGGAGCTGCTGCACCTGACCGCGACCCTGTTCCTGGTGGCCCTGCTGCTGAGCTGGGACGCCGTGTTCGCGGAGTGCGGGGCGAGCGCCGAGAGCGTCTCGCTGCCCGCGGCCTGCTGGCAGGGCGCAGGCTCCCCGCTGTTCCGGTACTGGTGGATCTCGCTGCTCGGGGCGCTCGCGATCGCGGGCCTGGTGTTCGCCGTCTTCGCCGTCGCCCTGCAGGCGCGCACGCACGTCACGCGTCGGCAGCAACGGCAGATCGCGTCCGTCGGGCGGGGCGCCGGGGACCGGCTGCGCCGTGAGCTGGTGCGCGAGAAGCTGCGGCGCCGCGACCGCAGCGCCGTGATCGCGCTGCTGTTCGGCATCGCCGTCTACCTCGCGGTCGCGGTCGTCATCGCCCTGCCCACCGAGCGCGCCGAGCAGGTCCACGCCTCCTTCCTCGGCCTGGTCATCACGCCGTCCCTGGTGCTCGGCGTGCTGCTCGCCATCGCGGTGTCCGCGCTCGGCTGGCGACGGCTGGGCGACCCGAAGCTGTGGAGGCGGGAGCACCGGCGGTGGGTGCGCGGGATCCCGTCCGCGCTCTCGATCGCGCTGGTCGCCCTCGGCGGCGTCGCGCTGCTCGTCGCGGCGCTGTGGCCGCCTGCGGCGCCGGCGGCGTACGCGGTGGCGGGCGGCTGCGTCCTCGTGCTCGTCCTGCTGATCGTGGTGTGGCCGTCGGCGCGCCGGCGGCCGAACCGCTACGAGGGCTGGCGCGGAGCGGGACCGGGCGTCGTGCTGCTGCTCGCGCTGGGGGCCGCGCTGCTGCTGTCGACGCTGCTGGTGTTCGGCGCGCAGTGCTACCTCACCTCCACCGGCTCGCCGCCGATGTGCAACCTCGCCGCCAGCGCGCTCGATCCTCCGCGCGCGTTCGCCAACTTCGGCGACCTGGTGCCGGTCCTCGTCGTCGTGTTCGCCCTCTTCGTCGGCATCGTCGGGCTCGCCAGGATGATGCACCTGCCGTGGCTGACGACGCCGCGCACCGACGGCGGCCGTGAGCTGCGGATGCCGCTGGAGCGCTACGAAGGCGGCCGGGTGCGCACGGCGCCTCCGGCCGGGAAGCTCGACACCAGGATCCTGCGCGCCCGGCGTTCCGCAGCCCTCTTCCACCGCGGCGAGCCGGTGCTCGGCTTCCTCGCCCTGCTGCTCGCCGTGGCGATCGGGATCGACCTGGTGCTGGCCGACAAGCGCTGGACGGGCCTGCTCGATCTCACGCTGCCCGCGCTCGGTCTCGTCGCCGTGTTCGGCATCGTCGCCATCCTGGACAACGCGATCACGACCAAGGAGCGGCCCATCGGCGTGATGTGGGACCTGATGTGCTTCCTCCCGCGCGGCGGCCACCCCTACGGGCCGCCGTGCTATTCGGAACGGGTGGTCCCCGAGCTGCGCGACCGCATCGTCGCCTGGCTCGAGACGGACCTCGTGCGCGGGAAGACGGTGGACGGCAGGGACACCAGATCGCCCGAGCGGCAGACCGAGGACGAGCTCGCCGCGCTCACCGAGCCGCAGCGCCGCAAGGTCATCCTGAGCGCGCACAGCCTCGGCGGCGTGCTCGCCGTGTCCACGCTCTTCACCCTCGGCTCGGACACCGCGGGCGGGCTCAGGAACGTCGGCCTGCTCACCTACGGCACCCAGCTGAGGGTCTACTTCGGGCGCTTCTTCCCCGAACTGTACGGCCCGGCCGCGCTCGGCGGCCACCGCTCGCGCGGACCGTCGCTGGTGTCCGCCGACCCCTGGCGGCGCCAGGTGAACGAGGACCAGGCCGCTGGCGCCGTACCCGTCGCCGGCGGCGATCACCCGACCCTGCGCGAGCTGCTGCGGCAGCCGGGTCCCGGCGGCCCGATCGCGTGGATCAACCTGTGGCGGCGCACCGACTTCCTCGGCTTCCCGGATGTCTCCTACGGCCGCAACGACATCGATCGCGGCGCGGACGAGTTCGGGCCGCAGCGCTATCTGATCACGGTCGCGACGCACTCGAACTACCCGGCGACCGCCCAGTACTACACCGCGCTGCGGGAGCTGATGCGGCGCATCTGAGGCGGGCTCTCGACGCTTAAAACCGAGCGGTGTATGGTATTGGTCACACCCGGCCTGCATCGAAGGAGAACCATGGTCGACCGCCTCGCCCGCGCATCCGAACTGACGACAGAGGAGAAGGCGTCGCTGACCAGCGGCGCGAGCTTCTGGGAGACCGAGGCCGTCGAGCGCGCCGGCATCCCGTCGATGTACCTCACCGACGGGCCGCACGGCGTCCGCAAGCAGGCGCAGGGTGGGGACCACCTCGGAATCGGGGACAGCGTTCCCGCCACCTGCTTCCCGCCCGCCGTCGCCCTCGGCTCCAGCTGGGACGCCGAGCTGCTGGAGCGGGTCGGCGCCGCGCTCGGCGAGGAGGCGAAAGCGGAGGGTGTCGGCGTGCTTCTCGGCCCCGGCATCAACATCAAGCGCTCGCCGCTGTGCGGCCGCAACTTCGAGTACCTCTCCGAGGACCCCATCGTCTCCGGCCGGCTCGGCGCCGCGCTCGTGCGCGGGCTCCAGTCCCAGGGCGTCGGGGCCTCCCTCAAGCACTTCGCCGCCAACAACCAGGAGACCGACCGGCTGCGGGTGAGCGCCGACGTGGACGAGCGCCCGCTGCGCGAGATCTACCTGCGCGGCTTCCAGCACGTCGTCGAGAACGCGCAGCCGTGGACGGTGATGTGCTCCTACAACCGGATCAACGGCGTCTACGCGAGCGAGGACCCGTGGCTGCTCACCTCGGTGCTCCGCGACGAGTGGGGCTTCGACGGGCTGGTCGTCTCCGACTGGGGCGCGGTGAACGACCGCGTCAGCGCGCTCGTCGCCGGTCTCGACCTGGAGATGCCGTCCACGTCGGGCGCCACGGACGCGCAGCTCGCCGCCGCGGTGCGCGACGGCTCGCTCGACGAGGCGGTGCTCGACCGCGCCGCCGACCGCGTGATCGCGCTCGTCGAGAAGGCGCTCGCCGGGGCGGACCCGGACGCGAGCTACGACGTGGACGCGCACCACGCGCTCGCCCGCGAGGTGGCGGGGCGCAGCGTCGTCCTGCTCAAGAACGACGGGATCCTGCCGCTCGCCGCCGACGCCGGCCGCCGGATCGCGGTGGTCGGCGAGTTCGCCAGGACGCCGCGCTACCAGGGCGCCGGGTCGTCGCAGATCGTGCCGACGCGCCTGGACACCGCGCTGGACGAGATCCGCGCGCTCGCCGGCGACGCGATGGTGGACTTCGCCGCGGGGTACGCGCTCGGCGACGGTGCCGACGGAGACGCGGTCGCGCTCACGGCCGAGGCCGTCTCCCTCGCCGCGGACGCGGACGACGTGCTGGTGTTCCTCGGCCTCCCTGCCGAGGACGAGTCGGAGGGCTTCGACCGCGAGCACATCGAGCTTCCCGCCGCGCAGACGGCGCTGCTGGAGGCGGTGATCGCGGCCAACCCGCGGGTCACGGTCGTGCTCTCCAACGGCGGTGTCGTGCGGGTGTCGGGCTGGGCGGACCGGGTCCCGGCGATCGTCGAGGGCTGGCTGCTCGGCCAGGCCGGAGGCGGCGCGATCGCGGACGTGCTGTTCGGGGTGGTGAACCCGTCCGGTCGGCTGGCCGAGACCATCCCGCTCCGGCTGGAGGACACCGCGAGCTACCTCAACTTCCCCGGCGAGAAGGGACACGTCCGCTACGGCGAGGGACTCTTCGTCGGCTACCGCGACGCCGACGCGCGGGACGCGGCGGTCGGCTTCCCGTTCGGCCACGGCTTGTCGTACACGACGTTCGCGTACGGCCCGGTCTCGGCGACCGCGACGGAGGACGGCGGCATCCGGGTGAGCGTCGACGTGACGAACACCGGCGGTCGCGACGGGCGCGAGGTGGTCCAGGTCTACGTGTCGCTGCCCGGGTCGCGGGTGCAGCGCCCGGTGCGCGAGCTCAAGGGCTTCGCGGTCGTGCCGCTCGCGGCCGGGGAGACGGCGACCGCGACGGTGGACATCCCCGCCGGCGACCTCGCCTACTTCGACACCGACGTGGACGGCTGGGTCGTGGAGGGCGGCGACTACGTCGTGTCGGTCGGGGCGTCGTCCCGCGACCTGCGCGGCACGGCGACGGTCGCGCTGGCCGGCGACGGGACGCGGGCCCCGCTGACCGTCGACTCCACCCTGGGCGAGTGGCTGAGCCACCCGGTCGGCGGGCCGATCCTGCAAGGCGCGCTCGCGCAGAGCGCGGAGGCGGCGGGGATGGGCGCGATGCTGGCCGACCCGAGCCTGCGCAGGATGGCGGAGTCCATCCCGCTGGTGCGGGCCGCGGCGTTCCCCGGCAGCCCGGTCACCCGCGAGCAGCTCGACCAGCTCGTCGCCGCCGCGAACGCCTGACGGGTCAGCGCACGCCGACGTAGAACCGCGACTCGTCGCTGCGGTGCAGCGCGTGGTAGTACTCGAACGGGACGCCGTCCTCGTCCCACGCCACCGACTCGATGTCGAGCGCGGGGGTTCCCGCCGGCAGCTCCAGCAGGTGCGCCTCCTCCGGCGAGGGGATGACCGCCTTCAGCCAGCGGTCGGCGCCGGCCGGGGCGACCCCGTAGGTGCGGCGCAGGTGGTCGTAGAGCGAGCGGTTCTCCAGGTGCGCCTTGAGCAGGCCGGAGAACCGGTCGAGTGGGAGTGTCGTGCGCACCAGAAGCCACGGCGTCCCGTCCACCGTGCGCAGCCGGCGCATCCGGACCACCGGCGTCCCCTCCGGCACGCGCAGCGCCGCCGCCTCCTGCTGGTCGGCCTCCGCCTCGTCGAGCGAGAGGATGCGCGTGACGACCGCGCGCCCGCTGCCGGCCAGGTCCTCCGAGGAGCCGGCGTTGGAGCCGATGAAGGACAGGTCGCGCCGCGGCGGCGCCACGAAGGAGCCCTTGGCCCGGATCTTGTAGATCTGGCCGCGGCGGACCAGCTCGGCCAGCGCCTCCCGGACCACGGTGCGCGAGACGCCGTAGCGGTCGATGAGGTCGGCCTCGGACGGGAGGGCCTGGTCGGGCGCGAGCGCGCCGGTCTCGATGGCGTCGCGGAGCACGGCGACCAGCTGCTGCCAGAGGGGCTCCTTCGAGTCCCTGTCCAGCCGCGCATCGCTGAGTGCGTGTGCGGGCATCGCATCCCCCTTCTCCGGGCCCGGCGTCCTCGTCCGGTGGCCTTCGCTTGACACGTCGCAAGGCTACTGTCTACAGTCTTGTCACTACAAGCTTGTCATGATGAGTTAGACGTGACAAGTTGACCGGAAGCAAGCATTCCAAGCACTCGTCCCGAATACGCACACACCCTTCGCAGAGAAGCGAATCCCCTGGAGGCAGAACAATGTCGTTTGGATCCTGGCGCCGCATCGGCGTCGTCGCCGCCGTCGCGGCGGCCCTCGCACTCACCGGCTGTTCGGCCGGCGCCGCCGGAGACGGCGGGGCCGCCGGAGAGACCAAGACGTCCGGCATCTCCGTCGCGCTCAGCAACGGCTTCGTCAACGGCTGGCGGCTCACCCTCATCGACAAGTTCGAGAAGGAGGCGGAGAAGCTCAAGAAGGACGGTGTCGTGTCCAAGTACACGACCGTCAACGCCCCCGGCGAGAACAGCGCGACCGAGCAGGCGTCGCAGATCCGCAGCCTCGTGCTGCAGAAGCCGGACATGCTCGTCGTCATCCCGGCGTCCTCGACCGCCCTCGTCCCGGCCGTGCAGGAGGCCTGCGACGCCGGCATCACCGTGCTGGTGCTCGACGCCGACATGAAGGCGCCGTGCGCGCACATCGTCCGCAACGACTACGCCAAGTGGGGCGAGGTCTCCCTGGTCCCCGCGCTCAAGGCGATCGGCGGGAAGGGCGACATCATCATCAACCGCGGCGTCATCGGCTCCCAGCCCGAGGAGGAGTTCAACAAGCGGCAGCACGAGATCCTGAAGGACTACCCGGACGTGAAGGTCGCGGCCGAGGTCAACGGCTACTGCGACGGCTCCACGGCCCAGAAGGAGATCGTGTCGGTGCTCGGCTCGCTCCCCAGGATCGCCGCCGTCCCCGGCTGCATCGGCGGCATGGGCGTCGTGCAGGCGTTCGAGTCCGCCGGCCGCCCCGACCCGGTCGTCGTGTTCGACACCGACGGCAAGTCGCTGAAGTTCTGGAAGGACAAGGGCATCGACAACGGCTCGTTCGCCGCGCTGACCGACCCGGGCCAGGGCGTCGCCGCGCTGTACGTCGGTCTCGAGCTGCTGGCAGGCAAGAAGGTCCCGTCCACCGTCGTCCTTCCGCTGCTGGAGATCGGCCAGAGCGACCTCGACCACTGGGTGAACGCCCTCTCGGCCGACGAGTACGCCGCCTACCCGTGGGACAAGAAGAGCGTCGAGGCGGCCATCGCGGCCGTCGCCGACGGGAAGGACGCCGAGGCGCCCGCGCTCAAGTAGCGATGCGACCGGCGAGTTCGAGGAGAACCCCATGCCAACGACGATCGATCCCACCATCGCGGGTCCCGGAGCCGGGACCCCCGCCTCCGCCGAACCGAGCGCGACGGCCACCATCGCCGCGCGCGGTGTCGCCAAGCGCTACGGGAGCACCCGCGCGCTGACCGGTGTCGACCTGCACGTGGAGCGCGGCGAGATCCTCGGGCTCGTCGGTCACAACGGCGCGGGCAAGAGCACGCTCATGCGCATCCTCGCCGGACGCGAGCAGCCCGACGCCGGTGCCGTGACCGCGCGGGACGCCGAGGCGGGACGGCCGTGGGACGCCAGGACGGCCGCGGCCGCCGGCGTCCGCATGGTCTACCAGGAGCTCGCGCTCTGCGCCGACCTGACCGTCGCAGAGAACGCGTACCTCTCCGCGGGCGGCGCCGGCCCCTCCTGCGGGTGGAGGGGCCGCGCGCAGCGCCGCATCGGCGAGGTGCTGGACACCGTGTTCCCCGGGCACGGGATCGCGGTCGTCCGACGCGTGGGCGAGCTCACCCTGGCGCAGCGCCAGATGGTCGAGATCGCCCGCGCGCTCTGCACGGACCGGCTCGGCCTGCTGATCCTCGACGAGCCCACGGAGTCCCTCGGCGTCGACGCCGCCGGTCAGCTCTACGCGCACCTGCACCGCCTCACGGCGGACGGCGTGAGCGTGCTGCTCATCTCGCACCGGATGGCCGAGGTCATCGGGCACAGCGACCGCGTTGCGGTCATGCGCGACGGCGCCGTCGCCGGCGTCTTCACCGGCGCGGACGAGCGCACGCTGCTGCACGCGATGGGCGGCGAGGTTCACGCCGCCGCCGAGGTGGAGGCAGCCGCGGACGCGCGCGAGGCGGGCGATGTCGTCGCCTCGATCCGGGGCGACGGCATCCCGTTCACGGTCCGCTCCGGCGAGATCGTCGGCCTCGCCGGACTGGCCGGGCAGGGCCAGGAGCGGATGCTCACCCGGCTCTGGGCCGCCGGCGTGCTCTCCCGCGGGGTCACCGCCCCGCGCCGCAGGGCGTACGTGCCGGGCGACCGGCAGACCTCCGGCATTCTGCCGCTCTGGAGCGTCGCGCAGAACCTCACCATCGCCGCGCTCCGCTCCATCAGCACCGCGGGCATCGTGAACGCGCGCGCCAAGCGCGACCTCGCCGCCCGCTGGATCGACGCGCTCCGCATCCGCGGCGCAGCCGGCGCCCCCATCACCGCGCTGAGCGGGGGCAACCAGCAGAAGGTTCTGGTCGCCAGGGCCTTCGCGACCGACGCCGCGCTCGTGCTCCTCGACGACCCGTTCCGGGGCGTCGACGTCGCGACCAAGAACGAGCTCTACACGCTCATGAAGGCCGAAGCGGCCGCGGGACGCGCGATCGTCTGGTACTCGACCGAGAACGCCGAGATGGCCCACTGCGACCGCGTCTACGTGCTGCGCACGGGCCGGATCGTCTCCGAGCTCGCGGGCGACACGAACACCGAGGAGCGGATCATCGCCGACTCCTTCGAGGAAGGGGACGCGCGATGAGCGCCACCACCGCACCAGCGCCCGCCCGCTCCGGGCGGCCGGCGCCCGCCGTCCGGCTGCGCGCATCGCTCGCCCACGGCTCGCCCGCGCTGCTCTCGCTCGTGGCGCTCGTCGTCATCGTCGCGATCGCGGCCGCGATCCAGCCGGGCATCCTCTCGGTCAGCGGCCTCAGCCTGATGCTGATGTCGGCGGTCCCGCTGGTCTTCGCCGCCCAGGCGCAGATGATCGTGATGTCGGTCGGCGACATCGACCTCGGCATCGGCAACCTGGTCGGCCTGGTCACCGTGATCGCGGCCACCAGCCTCGCGACGAACCCGCTCCTCGGCGTCCTCATGCTCGCCGCGGTGCTCGTCGTCTACGCCCTGCTCGGCCTCATCGTCCAGAAGCGCGGCGTGCCCTCGATCATCGTCACCCTCGGCATGTCCTTCGTCTGGCTCGGCATCGGCCTGCAGCTGCTGCCGACACCGGGAGGCGCCACGCCGGAGTGGCTGACCGCGATCGGATCCTGGCGCAGCACGATCGTGCCGCCGCCGCTCGTCTTCATCGCGCTCGCCGCCGTGCTCGGCTGGTGGCTCACCCGGCGCAGCCGCATCGGCACCAGGATGCGCGCGCTCGGCTCCAGCTCGGCCACCCTGGACAAGGCCGGCTGGTCGCTCACCCGCACGCGGATCGCCGCGTACGTGCTCGCCGCCGTGCTCATCCTGATCTCGGGCCTGCTGCTCGCGTCGCAGACCCGGTCGGGCGACATCAACTCGGCGAGCAACTTCACGCTCACCACCATCGCCGCGGTCATCCTCGGCGGCGGCACCTTCTCCGGCGGCCGCGCCCTCCCGTTCGGGACAGCGCTCGGTGCCGTCACCCTCGGCCTGATCTCCGTGCTGCTCAGCCTGGTCGCGCTCCCCTCCAGCATGCAGGCGGGCGCGCAGGGCGTGATCGTGCTCGCGGTGCTGGCCGGCCGCATCGTCACCGAGAGGTTCAGCCGATGACCGCATCCACCACTCCGACGCTCCCCGCCCCGGTGGCGCAGCGCGCCCGCTTCCACTGGCCCGCCTGGGGCTGGTCCCTGATCGGCGTCATCGCCGTCTGGGCGTGCATCGTCGCGGTCCGTCCCGCGCAGCCGTTCGACCCGCTGGCGCAGGCGCTCTCGCTCGCACCGTTCCTGGTCCTCGTCGCGCTCGGCCAGATGCTGGTCATCACGCTCGGCCCCGGCAACATCGACGTCTCGGTGGGGACGGTCGTCTCGATGGCCTCCTACGTCTCCGTCGGCGTCGGCGCGGCCGCCGGGCCCGTCGCCGGTGTCGCCGCGGCCGCCGGGGTCGGCCTGCTCGCCGGCGCGGTGAGCGTGATCGCCATCCTCGTGCTGCGGGTGCCTCCGATCATCGCGACGCTGGCCACCAGCCTCATCGTGCAGTCGACGACCCTGGTCCTCGCCGACGCGAACCGGGCGTCGGCGGACGCCGGGCTGCGCGCGTTCGTGAACGCGAAGCTGCTCGGCATCCCGGTGATGGCCCTGCTCGTCGCCGCGGTGACCGTCGTCGTCGCGCTGATGCTCGCCCGCACCCGATTCGGTCTCTCTGTGCTCGCCGTCGGGCAGAGCCCGCGCGCCGCCGAGCGCGCCGGCATCCGGGTCTGGCGCGTCACCGCCGTCACCTACCTGCTCTCCGGCGGGCTCGCCGGCCTCTCCGGCGGCCTGCTCGCCGCGTTCATCTCGCCGAGCACGGTGCTCGGCAGCTCGTACATGCTCGACTCCGTCGCCGTCGTCGTGATCGGCGGGACGCTGATCTCCGGCGGCCGCGCGATGCCCGTCGGCGCCTGGACCGGCGCCCTGTTCTTCGTGCTGCTCTCCGGCCTGCTCAACCTCGTCGGCTGGAGCGTCGGAGCCCAGAACATCCTCAAGGGCGTGCTGGTGGTCGCCGTGGTCGTCGTCTCGACCGCCGCGACCGGCACCGGCCGCTCCGCCCTGTCGCGCCTGCGCGACTCGCTGACCATCCCCGCCAAGAAGAAGGAGAACATCCATGGCTGACCTCGACGACCTCCGCGAAGGGACCGACTTCACGGGTGCCGTCGCCCGGGCGGGCGACTTCCCGCTCAAGGGCCTCGCCGGACAGGACTGGGGGATGCGCGCGCGCCTCTCGCGCGTCTTCGACCCGGCGGACGGCAAGACGGTCATGCTGGCCTTCGACCACGGCTACTTCCAGGGCCCGACCTCGGGACTGGAGCGGCTCGACCGCTCCATCGTGCCGCTGATCCCGCAGGCGGACGCGCTGATGTGCACGCGAGGGGCGCTGCGCACCACGGTCCCCGCCACGAGCGGCAAGGGCGTCGTGCTGCGCGCGAGCGGCGGCCCGAGCGTGCTCGGCGACCTGAGCACAGAGGACATCGCGGTGAGCATCGACGACGCGGTGCGCCTGGATGCGGCCGCGCTCGCCGTCCAGGTCTTCGTCGGCGCCGAGAACGAGAGCAGGTCCGTCCGCAACCTGACGACCCTCGTCGACCAGGGCCAGGCCGCGGGCATCCCGGTGCTGGCGGTCACTGCCGTCGGCCGCGAGATGGTTCGCGACGCCCGCTACTTCCGGCTCGCGACGCGCATCGCCGCCGAGCTCGGCGCGGCCTTCGTCAAGACCTACTACGTCGAGGAGGGCTTCGAGACGGTCACCAGCGCGTGCCCCGTCCCGATCGTCATCGCCGGCGGCAAGAAGGTGGAGGAGAAGGAGGCGCTGCGGGTGGCGTATCGCGCGATCCAGGAGGGCGCCGCCGGCGTGGACATGGGCCGCAACGTCTTCCAGTCCGAGCACCCGTCCGCGATGCTCGCCGCCGTCCGCGGCGTCGTCCACGACGGGCTCACGGCCGAGGACGCCTTCGAGTTCTACCAGCAGCTCGCGCACTGACATGCCGGCGCTCAGCACATACACGCCGGAGATCCCGGCGGTCGACGTCGCCGTCATCGGCGCAGGCATCAACGGCCTGGCCGTCGCGCGCGAAGCCGCAGCGCGCGGCCTGACCGTCGCCCTGTTCGACCAGGACGACCTCGCCGCCCGCACCTCCGCGATCTCGACCAGGCTCATCCACGGCGGCCTCAAGTACCTGGAGCGCTTCGAGCTGCACCTCGTCTACGAGTCGATCCGCGAGCGGAACATCCTGCTCGCCAAGGCGCCGCACCTGGTTCACCACTACCCGATGCTGATCCCGTTCTCGAAGCAGCAGAGCCGGCCGGGCTGGCTGCTGGCGTGCGGGCTTATGCTGCACGACGTGCTGTCGCTCGGCAAGCCGCTTCCGCTCAACCGGGTCGTCTTCCGCAAGCGGCTGCAGCGGGACTGGCCGGCGCTCGCCGAGGCCGGCCTGCGCTGGGGCGGCCTGTTCCACGACGCGAACGTGCCGGTCACCGAGCGTCTGGCGGTGGAGCTGGCGGTCGACGCCCAGCGCCACGGCGCGATCGTCTCCACGCACGCCCCCGTCGAGTCGCTCGTGCGCACCGGCGGCCGCATTTCCGGCCTGCGCTACCGCGACCGCGAGACCGGGGAGACCAGGACCGTGCCGGCGCGACTCGTCGTGAACGCCGCGGGGCCCTGGGTGGACCGGGTGCTCGACCTCGCCGGGGCGCACGACCGGAGGATGGGCCCCACCAAGGGCAGCCACCTGGTCGTCGACGCGTTCCCCGGCGCCCCGGAGACCTGCATCTTCTTCGAGTCGCCGGACGACGCCCGGCCGATGTTCGTCCTCCCCTGGGAGGGCAAGTACATGATCGGCACGACCGACCTGCCCTACGACGGCTCGATCGACGACATCGTGATCGACGACGACGAGACCGCGTACCTGCTGGGGGCGGTCAACTCGCTCATCCCGCAGGCCGGGCTGACGCCGGAGGACGTGCTGTGGTCGTACTCGGGCGTCCGCCCGCTGCCGTACGTCGGCGAGCTGGACGACCCATCGAAGGTCAGCCGCGACCACGAGATCGTGGTGCACGACGGCGCGGATTCCGGGCTGGTCACGATCATCGGCGGCAAGCTGACGACGCACCGCGCGCTCGGCGAGTTCGTCGTCCGCCGGCTGGAGCGGGAGCTCGGCCGTCGCCCCGGCCCCTCTCCGACCCGCGCGGCGCGCCTCCCGGGCGCGCCGGAGGGCGAGTGGGCCGCCTACCGCCGCGGCTTCATCGAGGCCGGCACGCTCCCCGCCCGCACCGCGACGCGGCTCGTCGACACCTACGGGGTGGTCGCGGAGGCCATCGCGCGGCTCGCCGAGGAGACCCCGGAGCTGGCGGAGGTGGTGGACGAGGACACCGGAGCGATCGCCGCAGAGGCGGTGCACGCCGTGGCAGAGGAGGGGGCGCTGACCCTCGAGGACGTCGTCTTGCGCCGCATGGCCGTCGCCCTGAACCGCGACGTCGGGCTAGCCGCCGCCCCGGCCGTGGCCGCCGTCCTCGTCCGCCACGCCGGCTGGAGCGAGGACCGCGCCGCCGCCGAACTTGACCGCTACCGCGCCGCGATGCGACGCTTCAAGCCGCGCGCCCTCGACACCGAGCGCGAGGCCGGGACCCTGCGAGGAAGCACGGAATGAAGCACTGCCTGATCGGGATCGACGTCGGCCTCACCGCCGCCAAGGCCGCCGCCTTCGACGAGGACGGCGCCGAGCTGCGCACGGTGTCCGCGCCGAATCCGCGCGTCGCCGTCGCCGCCGACCGTCAGGAGATCGACATGGCCGCGCTGTGGGAGGTGGTCGCCGGCGTGCTGGCCGACCTCACCGCGTGGCTCGACGCCGAGGGCTGGACGCCCCGCGCGGTCGGCGCGACCGGCCACGGCAACGGCCTGTACCTCGTGGACGACCGGCTGCGCCCGGTGCGCACGGCTTTCGCGTCGACCGACAGCAGGAGCGAGCGGATCGTGGGTGCGCTGGACGCGGACGAGGTGGAGCGGGTGCGCCTGCTCACCGGCTCCGTGCCGTGGGCGGGCCAGCCCGGCGTGCTGCTGCGCTGGCTGCACGACGAGGAGCCGGAGACGCTCGAGCGCGCCCGCTGGGCGCTGAGCTGCAAGGACTGGATCACGGCCTGCCTGACCGGCCGGCCGAGCGCGGACTTCTCCGACGCGTCCGCGTGCGGGCTCGTGAACCTCGCCGAGCGCGCCTACGAGCCCGCGGTCTTCGACCTGCTCGGCCTCCCGCGCGACCTGATGCGGCTGCAGCCGGAGCTCTCCCGCTCGGACGAGGTGGTCGGCGCTGTCACCGCGGCCTCCGCCGCTCTGACCGGCCTGCCGGAGGGGACGCCGGTCGTCGCGGGCTGCATGGACTGCATCGCGAGCCCGATCGGCGCCGGCGCCGTCGAGCCGTCCGACGTCACGGTCATCGTCGGCACCTGGGCGATCAACTCCGTCGTGGTCCCCGCCGACTCCGAGCCGCCGCGCGTCACGCTCAACGCGCTGCTCCCGGACAACCGGTACATGCTCGCGCAGGAGGTCGCGCCGACCTCCGCCGCGGGCGTCGAGTGGTTCTCCACCCTGATGTCGACGATGGCGGCCGACGCCGTGACCCCGCGCGACCTCCTGCACGCCGCCTCCGGCGTGCCGGCGGGCGCGGACGGGCTGCTCTTCCTGCCCTTCGTGCACGGAGCGCCCGAGCACCTCGGCGCGTCGGGGACGCTGCTCGGCGTGAAGGACAAGCACGGCTACCGCGAGATCGCGCGTGCCGTCGCCGAGGGCATCACGCAGTACCACCGGGTGCAGCTCGACAAGGTCCGGGTGAGCGGGGCGACCGTCTCGGCCGAGCCGTGGACCCTGGCCGGCGGCGGCGCCAAGAACCCGCTGTGGGCGCAGATGTTCGCCGACATCATCGGCCACCCGGTGCGCCGCCAGCTCGGGACCGAGCTGGGCGCGCGCGGGGTCGCGTCGCTCGCCGCGGCGGGAGCCGGCGTCGACACGGCCCGCTGGCGCGTCGACCCCGACCCGTCGCTCGTCGTCGCCCCCGGCGCCGACCGCGAGCTGTACCGGCGGCAGGCCGAGCGCTTCGACCGCGTCCTGGACGCGATGGGCGCCGTGTGGACGGAGCTGTCGCGGTGACGCGCCTCCCGCTCGGTGAGACCGCGGAGGCGGCGCTGGCCGAGATCACGCGCGTGTCCCGGTCGCTCGGCGGCGATCCCGCCCTCGTGCTGCACGGCGGCGGCAACACCTCCATCAAGACGGTGGGCGTCGACGTCACCGGCGAGCCGGTGGAGCTCGTCCTGGTGAAGGGCAGCGGCTGGGACCTCGGCTCGATCGAGCCGGCCGGCTTCGCCCCGCTCCGCAGGGAGCGGCTGCGCCGGCTGCTCGAACTGGACGAGCTCGGCGACGGCCGGATGGTCAACGAGCTGAGGCAGGCCTCGCTCGACGCCTCCGCCCCCGCCGCCTCGATCGCGGCGCTGCTGCACGCCCACCTGCCCGCCCGCGTCGTGCTGCACTCGCACGCCGACGCGATCGTCGCGCTGACCGACCAGCCGGACGGCGTCCGCCGCGCCGCCGAGGTGCTCGGCGACGGCGTGACCGTGCTGCCCTACGTGATGCCGGGCTTCCCGCTGGCGCGCGCCGTCGCCTCCGCGCCGCTCGACGGCGTCGACGCCCTCGTGCTCGCGAACCACGGTCTCTTCACGTTCGCCGACGACCCGGACGAGGCGCTGCGGCGGCACCGCGAGCTCGTCGACCGGGCATCGGCGTCGTTCGGCGCGCCCGCCTGGGGCGACCCCGGCACGGCCGCGCCGCGCGGCGGCTCGCCGGTCGAGCTGGCCGGGCTGCGCCGGGACCTGTCCGCCGCCGCCGGTCGGCCGCTGATCGTGCGGCAGTCGGAGTCGTCCCGCGGCAGCGCGTTCGCGCGCCGGGCGGACGCTGCGGAGGCGACCTCGCGCGGGACGGCGACGCCGGAGCACATCATCCGCACCAAGCGGCTCCCGCTGCTCGGCAGGGATGTGGCCGGCTACGCGGACGCCTACCGCGGCTACGTCGACGCCCACCGGCACCGCATCCCCGGCGACATCGAGCCGATCGACCCCGCGCCGCGGGTGATCCTCGATCCGGAACTGGGCCTGCTGACCGCGGGCGTCTCACGGACGGCGGCCGACGCGGTCCACGACATCGCGCTGCACACGATGGACATCGTGGACGCCGCTGACGGCCAGGACGGCTACCGCTCGCTGGATCCCGCGCTCAGCTTCGACATCGAGTACTGGGAGCTGGAGCAGGCCAGGCTGCGCTCCGGGTCCGCCCGTCGTCCGCTGGACGGCGAGGTCGCGCTCGTCACCGGCGCAGCGTCGGGGATCGGGCGGGCCGCGGTCGCCGCCCTGCTCGCGCAGGGCGCGTCGGTGGTCGGGGTGGACCTCAGTGAGAGCGTGCGGGACGCGTTCGACGGGCCGGCCTGGCGCGGCGTGGTGGGGGACGTGGCGGACGACGCCGTGCTGGCCACGGCGCTCGAGACCGCCGCACGCGAGTTCGGCGGGCTGGACATCCTGGTCGTCGCGGCGGGCATCTTTCCGGCCAGCGAGCCTCTGGACGCGTTCGCCGACGCGGTCTGGGAGCGCTCGCTGCGCGTCAACACGACCGCCGTCGCGCGGGCGCTGCGTGCCGCGCATCCCCTGCTCGCGCTCGCGCCGCGCGGCGGACGGGTCGTCCTGGTCTCGACCAAGAACGTCGTCGCTCCTGGTCCCGGCGCCGCCGCCTACTCGGCGAGCAAGACCGCGGCGGCGCAGCTGGCGAGGGTCGCCGCCCTGGAGTGGGCGGCGGACGGCATCCGCGTGAACCAGGTGGAGCCGGACGCGGTGTTCGACACCGCGATCTGGACCCCGGAGCTGCTTGCCGAGCGCGCCGCCCGCTACGGCCTGACCGTCGACGAGTACCGCACCCGCAACCTGCTCGGCATCGAGGTGACGAGCGCGCTCGTGGCGGAGGCGGTGCTCGCCTTCGTCTCCGGCCTGCCGGCGACGACCGGCGCCCACCTCTCTGTCGACGGCGGAAACGACCGCGTGGTCTAGCCGCGTCCAAAAGGGAGGACACCCGCGCCGGGACGGCGGCGTGTCGCGCGGAAGGGAGGACCTCCGCGCCGGCCGCGACGGTGCGTCCTCCCTTTCGCGCACGCCGGGACGGCGCCCGCCGTCCGGAAGGGAGGACATCCGCGCCGAGGACGGCGGGCCGTCCTCCCTTCCGCGCGACACGCCGCTCTCCCGGCTCGATCGTCCTCCGTACCTGACGCCATGTGGCATCGTTGCCAGAGCTCGCGCCCCGGTTGACGGCGCGACGCTTCCGGCGTACAAAACGATCACGTAACTAAAGTGCCCGCGAAGGAAATCCTGCACCATTTGGGATGTGGGAAGGTTTCCAGGTTTGCTGCCGGAGTGCCGGCATCAGGAATCACCAGGCCTCGCCGGGCGACGACGCCTGTCACGCATCCGAAGGGAACACGATGAACAAGAGGCACACGGCCCTGGCCGCGCTGGCCGTCACCGCTTCGGTGGCGCTCCTCGCGGGATGCAGCTCCAGTGGCGGAGGCTCGTCCAGCACCGACTTCTCGAAGGACGCCAAGGGCACGCTGAACGCCTGGGGCTTCGATAACGCGGACGAGGTCGGCACCTCGCGCCTCGACTACGCGAAGGACCAGCTCAAGGGCGTCACCATCACGATCGACAAGACCCCGTTCGATGCGCAGAAGTTCACGACGCGCGTCGCGGGCGGCAACGTCCCGGACGTCGTGCAGATGGACAGGCAGTTCGTCGCCACCTACGCCGCGCAGGGCCTGATCCTGCCGCTCGACCAGTGCTACTCCACGCACAACGTCGACCCGAAGAAGTCGTACTACCCGTCGGTGGTCGACGACATCACGTACAAGGGCAAGATCTACGCGGTCCCGCAGTTCTACCAGCCACCGGCGATCATGACCAACGAGCGCGTGATGAAAGCAGCGGGCGTCACCGACTCCGACATCGACACGTCCAAGCCGGACACGCTCGTCGCCGCCATCAAGAAGATGTACAAGGCGTCCGGCGGCAACCCCAGCACGCTCGGGTTCGACCCGCAGGCTAGTGGGCAGGCCGGTCTGTGGGTGCTCGCCTACGGCGGCCAGATCATCGGCTCCGACGGCAAGCCGACCCTCGACGACCCGAAGAACCAGAAGGGCCTCGAGGTCCTGAAGCAGATCGCGGACGCCCAGGGCGGCTACGCCAAGATGAAGAGCTTCACCGACTCGTTCGACTTCTTCGGCGAGAACAACCAGTACGTCAAGGACCAGGTCGGCGCCGAGGTGAACGCCCAGTGGTACGTCAACGTGCTGACGCCGTTCGTCGACAAGGTGGACATCGGCGGCGTCCCGTTCAAGAACAGCGACGGCCAGCCGTTCGCGGTCGCCTCCGGCACCTCGTTCGTCATCCCGGCCGGCGCCAAGAACAAGGACGCCGCGTGTGCCTGGGCGCTGAACCTGACGAACCTGCAGGCCTGGGAGGCCGCGGGCGCGGCACGCCAGAAGACGATCGACAAGACGCCGGGCGCCATCAACACCGGCCTCTTCACCGGCTCGCCGGAGGCGGACAAGACGCTGCGCGAGAAGTACGTGAAGACGTCGGGCAACAAGGGCTTCGACTCGGCCATCTCGACGTACTACGACGTGGTGGACCAGGGCAAGTCGTTCGGCGCATCGCCGGCCGGTCAGCAGATCCAGACCGAGCTGCAGAACGCCATCCAGTCCTACCTGCTCGGCAACAAGTCGGCGGAGAAGGCGCTCGCGGACGCACAGTCCGCCTCGATGACCGCCTACCAGCAGTCCACGAAGAGCAGCAAGTAACACCAGCCCGTCGGCAAGGGAGGACTTCCCGACGCGATCTCTCGCCGATCTCCTCCGTTCGCAGCGACACGCCGGCCCGCGCCCCGGCCGGTCCTCCCTTCCTGACCAACGGCCCGATCGTCGCTAGCGCGTCAGCCCTTCCGGCCTTGGGTCGCCACTCCTTCGATGAAGTACCGCTGCCCGAAGGCGAAGAGCAGCAGCATCGGGAGGGTGACGATCAGCGCAGCCACCATGACGTACTGGTAGTCGCCGTGCCCGCCG
>NZ_JBQCGZ010000085.1:0-2937 GCF_051955155.1 Leifsonia sp. | reverse complement strand
CGCCGAACGGTCGCGACATGCCGCCTCACCCACCACGTGGCGGCGTGTCGCGACCGCTCGCCGGAGCACGCGACGCGGCGGCGTCAGTGGCCGACGGTGACCGTGGGCTCTCCGGAGGCGACGTCGCCCATCTCGGCCGCGATGCGGTTCGCCTCGGCGATCAGGGTCTGCACGATCTCCGCCTCCGGCACGGTCTTGATGACCTCGCCCTTGACGAAGATCTGGCCCTTGCCGTTGCCGCTCGCGACGCCGAGGTCCGCCTCGCGGGCCTCGCCGGGACCGTTGACGACACAGCCCATGACGGCGACGCGCAGCGGGACACTCATCCCCTGCAGGCCCTCCGTGACGTTGTTCGCGAGCGAGTAGACGTCGACCTGCGCGCGCCCGCAGCTCGGGCAGGAAACGATCTCGAGCTTGCGCTCGCGGAGGTTCAGCGACTGCAGGATCTGCAGGCCCACCTTGACCTCCTGCGCGGGAGGGGCGGAGAGCGAGACACGGATGGTGTCGCCGATGCCCTCGGCGAGCAGGATGCCGAACGCGGTCGCCGACTTGATCGTGCCCTGGAACTCCGGGCCGGCCTCGGTCACGCCGAGGTGGAGCGGCCAGTCGCCGCGCTCGGCGAGCTGCCGGTAGGCCTTCACCATGACGATCGGGTCGTTGTGCTTGACCGAGATCTTGAAGTCGTGGAAGTCGTGCTCCTCGAACAGGCTCGCCTCCCACACCGCGCTCTCGACGAGCGCCTCCGCGGTGGGCTTGCCGTACTTCTGCAGCAGGCTCGGCTCGAGCGAGCCGGCGTTCACGCCGATGCGCAGCGACACGCCCGCGGCCTTCGCGTAGGCCGCGATCTTGCCCACCTGGTCGTCGAACTTGCGGATGTTGCCCGGGTTCACCCGGACGCCGGCGCAGCCGGCGTCGATCGCCGCGTAGACGTAGTTGGGCTGGAAGTGGATGTCCGCGATGACCGGGATCTGGCTCTTCTTCGCGATGATCGGCAGCGCCTCCGCGTCGTCGCGGCTCGGCACCGCGACGCGGACGATGTCGCAGCCGGAGGCGGTGAGCTCGGCGATCTGCTGGAGGGTCGCGTTGATGTTCGTCGTGGGCGTCGTGGTCATCGACTGGACGCTGACGGGGGCGTCGCCGCCGACCAGGACCTTGCCGACGCGGATCTGACGGGACTTGCGACGAGGGCTGAGGGTCTCGGGGACCTTGGGCATCCCCAGATTGATTGCTGCCACCCGACAATCCTACGCGCGCCGGTGGGAGCCGGCTGGGCGTTGCTCGTGAGGCGGGTCAGCCGAACGTGATCGGCTTAACGATGTCGGCGTACATCAGCAGGACGCTCATCCCGCCCAGGACGATGACGACCGCGAAGGTCAGCGGCATGAGCTTGGCCATGTCGACCGGGCCGGGATCGCGGCGCTTGAACAGCTTGGCGAACGTGCGGCGCAGGCCCTCCCACAGGGAGCCGGCGATGTGGCCGCCGTCGAGCGGGAGCAGCGGGATCAGGTTGAAGACGAACAGCGCGATGTTCAGCGACGCGAGCATCCCGAGCATCGTGTAGACCTTGTCCACGACCGGCACGCCGTCCAGGGCGGTGATCTCGCCTGCAGCCCGGCCGATTCCGACGACGCTCACCGGGCCGTTCGGGTCGCGCGGGGCCGAGCCGAACGCGGCGTTCCAGACATCCACCATCCGCTGCGGCAGGTGCAGGAAGACGTTCACGACCGCGCCGGTCTGCGCTCCGACGGCGGGCAGGACGGCCGTGACCGGCTGCGGGACCAGCTCGGGAACCGCCCCGATGCCGGCGAAGCCCGCCGTCAGCGTGGCCGGGGTGCCGTCGGCGTTCTTGACGACGACGCCCTCCGCGTCGGTCTTGGCGACGACGTTGCGCGTGGGGGTGAGCGCGAGAGTCAGCTCTTTGCCGTCCCGCTTCACGATCACGGAGAGCGTCCGGCCGGCAGACTCGCGGATGATCGCGGTGGACTGCGCCCAGGTGGTGATCGGAGTGCCGTCGATGCTGACGATGGTGTCGCCGGGCTCGACTCCGGCCGCCGCTGCTGGAGCCTTCTCGGCGCCGGCCGCGCAGGTCTGCGCTGTGCCCGTCGCGGGCAGCACGCACTGACTCACCGAGCCGACCGTCGTCGAGTTCTGCGGGGTCCCGAATCCCATCAGCAGCACGCCGAACAGCACGACGCCGATCACCAGGTTCATGAACGGTCCGCCGAACATGATGATGATGCGCTTCCAGACCGGGAGCCGGTAGAAGGTGCGCTGCTCCTCCCCCACCGCGACGGTCTCCGCGCTCGCGGTGCGGGCGTCCTGCACCATGGCCTGCATGAAGCCGGTGGTGGAGTTGCGGCCGGCCGTGCCGTCCTTGCCGGGCGGGAACATCCCGATCATCGAGATGTAGCCGCCGAGCGGGATCGCCTTGACGCCGTACTCCGTCTCGCCGCGGCGGAACGAGAACAGCGTCTTGCCGAAGCCGATCATGTACTGGGTCACCTTGACGCCGAACAGCTTGGCGGGCACCAGGTGGCCGATCTCGTGCAGCGCGATCGACAGGGCGAGGCCGATCAGGATGATGACGACGCCCAGGATGAACAGCAGCACGGAATCCACGGGTACAGGCTAACCGCGGGCTGCTTGGAAGCAGCAGGGGAAACGCTTTGCGCCGCGCGATGCCGCGTGCCGTGCGGACAGGTCGGTCTCACCGCGCAGCGGCGAGACCGACCTGTCCGTGCCCCCTTCCCCGGTGCGCTCAGCACCCGGTGGGAGGCGCGACACCGCTCAGTACGTCTGCCAGCTGATGTTGCCGTTCCTCTGCAGGTCGCCGAAGTTCACGCAGAACCCGCCTCCGACGTACGCCTTGTCGGAGCCGGTCCATACGCCGTTCCACAGGACGGCGAAGTGGATGTAGACGGTCGTCCCGTACGGGAC
>NZ_JBQCGZ010000084.1:0-16599 GCF_051955155.1 Leifsonia sp. | reverse complement strand
GGAGACCGAGGTCGAGCCGAGCGACAAGCGCAAGGTCGTCATCCTCGGCTCCGGCCCGAACCGCATCGGCCAGGGCGTCGAGTTCGACTACTCGTGCGTGCACGCGTCGTTCGCCCTGCACGACGCCGGGTTCGAGACGATCATGATCAACTGCAACCCGGAGACGGTCTCGACCGACTACGACACCTCCGACCGCCTGTACTTCGAGCCGCTGACGCTCGAGGACGTGCTGGAGGTCATCCACGCGGAGTCGCAGACCGGCGAGCTCGTCGGCGTCGTCGTCCAGCTCGGCGGCCAGACCGCCCTCGGCCTCGCGAAGGGCCTGGAGGCCGCCGGCGTGCCGATCCTGGGCACGACGCCGAGCGCGATCGACCTGGCGGAGGAGCGCGGCCTGTTCGCCGAGATCCTCGAGAACGCCGGCCTGCTCGCGCCGCGCAACGGCACGGCCGTCGACTACCCGAGCGCCGCGCACGTCGCGGAGCAGATCGGCTACCCGGTGCTGGTGCGCCCGAGCTTCGTGCTCGGCGGCCGCGGCATGGAGATCGTCTACGACAGCCCGTCGCTCGCGGACTACTTCGAGCGCGTCGCCGGCCAGGGGATCGTCGGACCGTCGCACCCGCTGCTGGTCGACCGGTTCCTGGACGACGCGATCGAGATCGACGTCGACGCCCTGTTCGACGGCGAGCGGCTGTACATCGGCGGCGTGATGGAGCACATCGAGGAGGCCGGCATCCACTCCGGCGACTCCAGCTGCACCCTGCCCCCGATCACGCTCGGCCGCCGCGAGATCGACCGCGTTCGCGAGGCGACCCGCAAGATCGCCGAGGGCATCGGCGTGCGCGGCCTGCTGAACGTGCAGTTCGCGATCGGCGCCGGCGTGCTCTACGTGCTGGAGGCGAACCCGCGCGCGTCGCGCACGGTCCCGTTCGTGTCCAAGGCGCTCGGCATCCCACTGGCCAAGGCCGCGTCCCGCATCATGGTGGGCGCGACCATCGACGAGCTGGTCGCCGAGGGCCTGCTGCCCGAGGGCGACGGCTCGGTCATCCCGATGGACTCGCCGGTGGCCGTGAAGGAGGCGGTGCTGCCGTTCAAGCGCTTCCGCACCCGCGACGGCAAGATCGTGGACTCGGTGCTCGGCCCGGAGATGCGCTCGACCGGCGAGGTCATGGGCATCGACAGGGACTTCCCGACCGCGTTCGCGAAGAGCCAGGCCGCCGCGTACGGCGGGATGCCGCTCACCGGCACCGTCTTCGTCTCGGTCTCCGACCGCGACAAGCGCGCCATCGTGCTCCCGGTGCTGCGGCTGCGCCAGCTCGGCTACGACATCCTCGCGACCGAGGGCACGGCCGAGGTGCTGAACCGCAACGGCATCCCGGCCGGCGTCGTCCGCAAGTACAGCGAGACGGTCGAGGGCGACTCGATCGTCGACCTCATCACGCGCAACGAGGTGGATGTGGTGATCAACACCCCGAGTGGCGGCACGACGCGCGCCGACGGCTACGAGATCCGCGCCGCCGCTGTCGCCGGCGACAAGCCACTGTTCACGACCATCGCGGAGCTGAGCGCCGCGGTCGCGTCGCTCGACGCGGTCCGCCAGGGCTTCGAGGTGACCTCGCTGCAGGAGTACGCGCTCCAGCGGGCCGCGCGCGCATGAGCACGGCCGGCGCCGCGTTCGGCGATCGACTCGCCGCGGTCTTCGCCGAGCGCGGCCGGCTGTGCGTGGGGATCGACCCGCACGCGCACCTGCTGGCGGACTGGGGCCTGGCGGCCTCGGCCGCCGGCGTGCGCGAGTTCGGCCTGCGCGTCGTCGAGGCGGCGAGCAGCCGGGCGGGCATCGTCAAGCCGCAGGTGGCGTTCTTCGAGCGCTTCGGCGCCGCGGGCTACGCGGCGCTCGAGGAGGTCATCGCTGCGGCCCGCGCCGCGGGACTGCTGGTGATCGCGGACGCCAAGCGCGGCGACATCGGCACCAGCGTCACCGCATACGCGGAGGCGTGGCTCACGCCGGGCTCGCCGCTGGAGGCGGACGCCATGACGGTCGCGGCCTTCCAGGGCGTCGGCTCGATCGCGGAGCCGATGCGGCTCGCCGAGAGCGCGGGCAAGGGCCTGTTCGTGCTGGCCGCCACCTCCAACCCGGAGGCCGCCGCCATCCAGCAGGCGGTCGTCGCCGACGGCCCGCGCGCCGGGATGACCGTGGCCCGTGCGATCATCGAAGACGTGCACTCGTTCAACCAGGACCAGCCCCCGCACGCCTTCGGCACCGTCGGCCTCGTCCTCGGCGCCACCGTCCGGCTGGCCGACTACGGCATCGACACCTCCGTCTCCCGGACGCCTGCCGTCCCGGTGCTCGCGCCGGGCTTCGGCCACCAGGGCGCGAAGGTGGAGGACGTCCCGCGGCTGTTCGGCGCGCTCGCGTCCGGCGTGATCGTCTCCGAGTCCCGGGGACTGCTCGGCGCGGGCCCGGACGGCATCGCCGCCGCGATCGACGCGAGGGCGGGGGAGGTGCGCGCCGCGCATGCCTGAGTCCAGCGTCTCCCGGCGTCCCGCGCCGCCCGAGGTGGACAGGAGGGCCGCCTCCCAGGCCGCCGTCGCCGCCCGCCGCGCCCGCGCCGCCGTCAAGAATTCCATCGCCGCGCGCGAGCTGTCCCCGCTGACCGTCCTGGACCGCGCGACGTCCGACCCGGACGGCGTCGAGGGCCGGCTGCGCGTCACGGAGTTCCTGCTGAGCGTCCCCGCCATCGGCACCACGAAGATGCAGGACGCCCTGGCGAAGCTCGCGATCTCCCCGGCCAAGCGGCTCGGCGGCCTCGGCAGGCACCAGCGGCTGCGGCTGCGGGACTTCCTGATCGAGCGCGAGAACAGGGCGGGCAGGCAGCGCAACCAGCTGGTCGTGCTCGCCGGCCCCACCGCGGTCGGCAAGGGCACCGTGTCCACCTACATCCGCGAGAACTATCCGGACGTGCTGCTGTCGGTCTCCGCCACGACCAGGGCCCCGCGGCCCGGCGAGGTGGACGGGGTCAACTACTACTTCGTCGACGACGCGGAGTTCGACAGGATGATCGCCGAGGGCGAGCTGCTCGAGTACGCGACCGTGCACAACGCCTACCGCTACGGGACCCCGCGGCGGCCGATCGAGGCCGCGCTGGAGCAGGGCCGCAGCGTCCTGCTCGAGATCGACCTGCAGGGCGCCCGCCAGGTGCGCGCGTCGATGCCGGAGGCCCGGCTGATCTTCCTGCTGCCGCCCACCTGGGAGGAGCTGGTCCGCCGGCTGATCGGGCGCGGCACCGAGGACGCGGCGGAGCAGCAGCGCCGCCTGGAGACCGCGAAGGTCGAGCTGGCCGCTCAGGACGAGTTCGACTACCGCGTCGTGAACCACACCGTCGCCGACGCCGCGCGAGAGGTCGTAGACTTGATGAAGGTGCGCGCGGCGCCGACGCGTCCGTAGCCGCGCATCCCGTCCAGACCTCTCGCGCCGCATCCGGCGCCATCCGTCCGCCGACCAAGGAGAACTTCCGCATGGCAACCAGCAACAACGGCATCATCGACCCGCCCATCGACGACCTTCTCGCGCGCGTCGAGTCCAAGTACGCGCTCGTGATCTTCGCCTCCAAGCGCGCGCGTCAGATCAACGACTACTACGCCGACCTGCACGAGGGCAGCCTGTTCGACAACGTCGGACCGCTCGTCGACTCGTCCGTCGACGACAAGCCGCTCTCGGTCGCGCTGCACGAGATCAACGAGGACAAGCTCGTCCTGAAGCCCATCGCCGAATAACGACCCCCGCCGGGCACGCCCCGGCCGATGAGGAGATGCCGCCGTGAGCGCACGATTGACCGTTGTCGTCGGAGTGACCGGCGGCATCGCCGCGTACAAGGCCGTCGGAGTGATCAGGGCACTCGTGCTCGACGGCCACTCCGTGCACGTCGTCGCGACCGAGGCCGCGCTGCGGTTCGTCGGCCGGCCGACGCTGGAGGCGATCAGCAGGAACCCGGTCGCCACCGACCTGTACGAGGGTGTCGCCGAGGTGCGGCACGTGGCGATCGGCCAGTCCGCCGACCTGATCGTGATCGCGCCGGCGACCGCGAACACGCTCGCCAAGCTGGCCGCCGGCATCGCGGACGACCTGCTCGGCAACACCGTCCTCGCGTCCACGGCGCCGCTGGTCGTCGCGCCGGCGATGCACACCGAGATGTGGCGCAACCCGGCGACGGTCGCCAACGTCGCGACGCTGCGCGGTCGCGGCGTCACGATCGTCGGGCCGGCGACCGGCCAGCTGACCGGCGCCGACTCCGGTCCCGGCCGGATGGAGGAGCCGGAGGTCATCGTCCGTGCCGCGCTGCGGGCGGCCGGCGTCTCGCCCCGGCCCGTCGTCACGGCGGCTCCCGAGCCGGCGGACGTCGTCGTGCTGTCCGAGCGCAGGCGAGCGAACGATGCGTCCCGCCGCCCGCGCGGCGGCGTCGACCTCACCGGGAAGCGCGTCGTGGTCACCGCGGGCGGCACCCGGGAGCCGCTCGACCCCGTCCGCTTCCTCGGCAACCGGTCGAGCGGACGCCAGGGCGTCGCCATCGCGGCCGCCGCGCAGGCGCGCGGCGCCGAGGTCGTCCTGATCGCCGCGCACCTGGAAGTGGAGCCGCCGGAGGGCGTCGAGCTGATCGAAGTGCAGACGGCGCTCGAACTGCAGGAGGCGGTGACCGAGGCGGCCCGTGCGGCCGACGTCGTCGTGATGACCGCGGCCGTCGCCGACTACCGGCCGGCGCAGCAGCGCGACAGCAAGATCAAGAAGTCGGAGGCGGGTCAGACGCTGACCCTCGAGCTCGTCGCCAACCCCGACATCCTCGCGGGCCTCGCCGCAGGCAAGCGCGAGGACCAGGTGCTCGTCGGCTTCGCGGCGGAGACCGAGCCGGAGCCGTCCGCGCTCATCGAGCTCGGCCGCTCCAAGCTGGCGGCCAAGGGCAGCGACTTCCTGGTGATCAACCAGGTGGGCTGGGAGCAGGGCTTCGCAACCGAGAGCAACGAAGTCGTCGTGCTCCGGAAGGGCGGAGATATAGTGATGGAGGCCTCGGGCAGCAAGCTGTCGGTGGCGGATCGTATCCTCGACGTCATCGTCTGAGAATCCAGCGAACAGCGCCCGTCGACCTAGGGAGAACAATGGCAGATCTGCGCCTCTTCACGTCCGAATCGGTCACCGAGGGGCACCCGGACAAGATCTGCGACCAGATCTCCGACAGCATCCTGGACGCGCTGCTGGCCGTCGACCCGCACAGCCGCGTCGCCGTCGAGACCCTGGTCACCACCGGGCTGGTGCACGTCGCCGGCGAGGTCACGACCAACGGCTACGTCGAGATCCCGGCGCTGGTGCGCGAGAAGATCGTGCAGATCGGCTACGACTCCTCCGACGTCAGCTTCGACGGCACCCAGTGCGGCGTCTCGGTCTCGATCGGCGCGCAGTCGCCGGACATCGCGCAGGGCGTCGACAACGCGCTGGAGACCCGCGCGGAGCAGAGCATTGACGACCTCGACCGGCAGGGCGCCGGCGACCAGGGCATCATGTTCGGGTTCGCGACCACCGAGACCCCGCAGTACATGCCGCTGCCGATCTGGCTGGCCCACCGCCTCGCCGAGCGCCTGGCCGAGGTCCGCAAGGACGGAACCCTCGACTACCTGCGGCCGGACGGCAAGACGCAGGTCACCATCGGCTACGAGGGCTACACGCCCACGTCGGTGGAGACCGTGGTGCTCTCCACCCAGCACGCGCCGCACGTCTCCACCGAGCAGCTGCAGGCGGAGGTCGTGGAAGAGGTGATCGCGCCCGTCATGCACGCCGCCGGGCTCGACACCGCGCGCGTCCGCACGCTGATCAACCCGACCGGGCGCTTCGAGATCGGCGGCCCGAAGGGCGACGCCGGCCTCACCGGCCGCAAGATCATCGTCGACACCTACGGCGGCGCCAGCCGGCACGGCGGCGGCGCGTTCTCGGGCAAGGACCCGTCGAAGGTGGACCGCTCCGCCGCGTACGCGATGCGCTGGGTGGCCAAGAACGCCGTGGCCGCCGGGCTCGCAGACCGCCTGGAGGTGCAGGTCGCCTACGCGATCGGCAAGGCCGCTCCGGTGGGCCTGTACGTGGAGACGTTCGGCACCGGGAAGGTGGCGGACGAGCGCATTATCCGCGCCATCCGCGACGTCTTCGACCTGCGTCCCGCCGCGATCACGCGCGACCTCGACCTGCTGCGCCCGATCTACGCCCGCACGGCGACGTACGGCCACTTCGGCCGCGAGCTCCCCGAGTTCACCTGGGAGCGGCTGGACCGCGTGGACGACCTGCGGTCGGCCGCGGGGCTCTAGCGGTGGCGGCGGCCGGCCTGGTCGGTCGCGTCGTCCTCGACTCGCCGCTGCCGCAGCTGGACCATTTCTTCGACTACGCCATTCCGGCGGAGCTCGTCGAGCAGGCGGTCCCCGGCGTCCGGGTGCGCGTACCGCTGCGCTCCGCCGGCCGCGTCGCCGACGGCTACCTGGTGGAGGTCGTCGGCGCCGAGGAGGACGAGGACGGCGGCTTCCGCGGCGCGCTCAGCCCGATCGAGGCGATCGTCTCGCCGGTCCCCGTGCTGACGCCGGGCGTGTGGCGGTTGGCCAGGCGGCTCGCCGACCGCAGCGCGGGAACGGCGAGCGACATCCTGCGCCTGGCGGTGCCCGGCCGGATGGTGCGGGCGGAGAAGGCGTGGCTCGCCCAGCCGGAGGAGGACCGCAACCCGCCGCTGCAGCCGCCGGCGGTCGGCGTCCGCGGCTACGGCGACGGGACGCTCGAGGCCGCCGTCGCGCGCGGCGAGCGGCTGGCGCTGCGTCCCATCCCACGGCTCAGCCGGCTGCCGGACGGCACCTGGGTGGGGGAGTGGGCGGTGACCCTCGCTGCGCTCGCGGCGTCGTGCTGGAGCGCGGGACGCTCGGCCATCGTCGCGGTGCCAGACCATCGCGACCTCGATCAGCTCGCCGCCGCGCTGGCGGCCATCGCGCCGGCCAGGGCGGTCGTCCGCACCGACGCCTCGCAGGCCAACGCCGAGCGCTACCGGGGGTTCCTGGAGGCGCTGGCCGGCCCGCGCATCCTGATCGGCAACCGCTCGGTGGTGTACGCGCCCGCGGAGCGGCTCGGGATGATCGCGGTGTGGGAGGACAGCGACCCTCTGCACGCCGAGCCGCTCGCTCCGTACGTGCACACCCGCGACGCCGCGCTCGTCCGGCAGGAGCTGGAGAGCTGCGCGCTGGTGATCAGCGGGCTCGTGCGCAGCGTGGAGGCGCAGCGGCTGGTGGAGATCGGCTGGCTGCGCGACGCCGGACCGGAGCGGGTGGTCCTGCCGAAGGTCGTGCTGACCGCCAACCAGCAGGCCGCGGAGCCGGCCGCGCGCGCCGCGCGCATCCCGTCGGGGGCGTGGCGCGCGGCCAGGGATGCGCTGAGCGGGGAGAGCGGACGCCCGAAGGGCCCCGTGCTGGTGCAGGTCGCGCGGCCGGGCTACGTCCCGGTGCTGGCGTGCGCGAAGTGCGGGCAGGCGGCCCGGTGCACCCGCTGCACGGGACCGCTGGAGCAGAAGCGCGCGGGCGCGACGCCGTCGTGCGCGTGGTGCGGCGCGCTCGCGACGGACTGGCACTGCGACCGCTGCGAGCACCGCGCGTTCCGGATGGTCACCGTCGGCTCCGGCCGCACCGCCGAGGAGCTGGGGCGCGCGTTCCCCGGAACCCGGGTCGTCCTCGCCGACGGCGAGCATCCCGTGCTGCGGGTCGGGCCGGCGCCGGCTCTCGTGGTCGCCACCCGCGGGGCCGAGCCGATCGCCGAGGGCGGCTACCAGGCCGTCCTGCTGCTCGACGGCGAACGGATGCTGGCCAGGGAGACCCTGCACGTGGCGGAGGACTGCCTGCGCTGGTGGTCGAGCGCCGCTGTTCTCGCCGCTCCCGGCGCGCCCACCGTGCTGGTCGGCGTCGGCGGTGAGCTCGCCAGGGACTTCGCGACCGGCCGCCTTGTCGACTTCGCCGGCGCCGAGCTGGCCGACCGCAGGGAGCTGCGGTTCCCGCCCGCGGTCCGGCTCGCGTCCGTGACGGGTGCCGAGGCGACCGTGCAGACGGTGCTGGAGGCGGTGGACCCCGAACTCCTGATCGACGTGCTCGGGCCGGCGCAGGTGGACGAGCACACCGTCCGCGCCATCCTGCGCTTCGACTACGCACGCGGAGCGGAGGTCGCGGCCGCGGTGCGCGCCGCCGTGGTGCGGAACGCGACGAAGCGGCGCAAGGCGCCGGCGGGCCGCGGCGGCTTCCGCCCAGCGCCGTCCCTCCGCGTCCGCTTCGACGACCCCGAGATCCTCTAGGCGACCGCGCCGCCGTGTCACGTGTGCGCCGGCGCGCGCGGGCGCAGACGTTCCCGGCCGCAGCAGCCGAGCGTCGCGGCGCGTAGACTCGGGGGCTGGAACTGAACCGAGAGAACCTTGTCTGATGCGACTTGTCTTCGCCGGCACCCCCGCGGTCGCCGTCCCCGCCCTCCGCAGCCTCGCAGAACGCTTCGAGATCGCCGCGGTGATCACTCGCGAGGATGCGCCCCTCGGCCGTAAGCGCGTGCTCACGCCGTCTCCCGTCGCCGCCGCGGCGGCCGAGCTCGGCCTGACCGTGATCAAGGCCAACCGGCTGCGCGAGGAGGTCAGCGAGCGCGTCGCCGCCCTGCACCCGGACCTCGGCGTGATCGTCGCGTACGGCGGCCTGGTCCGCGAGCCGCTGCTCTCCACGCCGCGGCTCGGCTGGGTGAACCTGCACTTCTCGCTGCTGCCGCGCTGGCGCGGAGCGGCGCCCGTCCAGCACGCGCTCATCGCCGGCGACCACGAGACCGGCGCCGCCGTCTTCCAGCTCGTGCCGGAGCTCGACGCGGGAGCCGTCTTCGCCGAGACGCGCCGAGCGGTCGGGCCGGACGAGACGGCTGGCGAGCTCCTCGAGTCCCTCGCGGTCTCGGGGTCGGCCCTGCTCACCGAGACCGTCGCCGCGCTGGACGCGGGCACGGCCGTCGCGCACGAGCAGACCGGGCGGCCGACCCTGGCGCCCAAGCTCACGATCGACGACGCGCGGCTCGACCTGAGCCACCCGGTGGACCGGGTGTACGCGCGGTTCCGCGGGGTCACGCCGGAGCCGGGCGCCTGGACGCTGCTCGGCGCCGACCGGTTCAAGATCCACGCGGCGCGCCCGAGCGCCGCCGACCCGCTGCCCGCGGGGACCGTCGCCGCCGACGGCAAGCGCATCCTGGTCGGCACCGGGAGCCGGCCGCTGGAACTGCTCACCGTCCAGCCGGCGGGGCGGAAGCCGATGTCCGCCGCCGACTGGTGGCGTGGCGCCGGGGGAGAGGCGGTGCTCTCGTGAACGACCGCACCAGGGCGCAGCCCGCACGCCGGGTCGCCCTCGATGTGCTGACCGCCGTGCGCGAGTCCGACGCCTACGCGAACCTGCTGCTTCCCGGCCGGATCGCGCGCGCCGGGCTCAACCAGGCGGACGCCGCCCTCGCCACCGAGCTCACCTACGGGACCCTGCGGATGCAGGGCTACTACGACCGCGTCATCGCGCGCGCGGCGGGGCGGCCCGTCGACCGGATCGATCCGCCCATCCTCGACGTGTTGCGGCTCGGCACCCACCAGCTGCTCTCCACCCGGGTCGCGCCGCACGCGGCCGTCAACGAGTCGGTCGCGCTCGCGCGGACGGTCGGCAGCCGCTCGGCGACCGGCTTCACCAACGGCGTCCTGCGCGAGATCGGCAGGCACACCCCGGAGGAGTGGCGGCAGCGCGTCGTCGGGGACGCGAAGAACGAGGACGATCGGCTCTCCGCCCTGACCTCGCATCCCACCTGGGTCGTCCGCGCGCTGCGGCGGTCGCTGGAGGCGGAGGGCCGCGGCGCCGAGCTCGAAGAGCTGCTGGAGGCCGACAACACCGCGCCGCGCGTGAACCTGATCGCGCTGCCCGGCCTCGCCGACGCCCCGGAAGGGTCTACACCCGACCGGTTCTCGCCGCCCGGGTTCACCACCGCCGGCGGCGACCCGCTGGGCCTCGTCGAGGGTTCGGACGGCCGCATCCGCGTCCAGGACGAGGGCTCGCAGCTGGCGGCGCTCGCGCTCACCCGCGCCCGCCCGGTGCAGGAGGGCGAGCGCTGGCTCGACCTGTGCGCCGGCCCCGGCGGCAAGGCGGCGCTGCTCGCGGCGGAGGCGCTGGCCGGAGGGGCGACGCTCGTCGCCAACGAGGTCGTCCCCGCCCGTGCCCAGCTGGTGCGCCGCGCCCTCGCGGGCGTCCCGCTGGACGTGCCGGTGTGGGAGCGCGACGGCGCCGAGGTGGGCGAGAGCGAGCCGGCGGCGTTCGACCGCATCCTGCTGGACGCCCCGTGCACCGGTCTCGGCGCGCTCCGCCGCCGCCCGGAGGCGCGCTGGCGCAAGACCCCGCGCGACGTCGCCGAGCTGACCGCGCTGCAGACGAGCCTTCTCGACTCCGCCGTCGCCGCCCTGAAGCCGGGCGGCCTGCTCGCCTACGTGACCTGCTCGCCGCACATCGCGGAGACGCGCGCTGTCGTCGCCGCCGCGCTCGACCGGCACGCGGGCGTGCTCGAATCCCTCGGCACCGCCGAGGTGGTGCAGGACATCGCCGCGGAGCGGCTGGACCTCGCGGGCGACGGCGACACCGTCCAGCTCTGGCCGCACCGGCACCGCACGGACGCGATGTTCATCGCGCTGCTCACCAAGCGCGCCGCGTGACGCCGTCGCGGGTGCCCCGCGCCGAATAGGCTGGGGGACATGGCAGCGCGCATCAACCCCAGCATCCTGGCCGCCGACTTCGTCAACATGGAGCGCGACCTCGGCAGGATCGCCACCGCCGACCTCGTGCACGTGGACGTGATGGACAACCACTTCGTGCCGAACCTCACGTTCGGCCCGCAGATGGTCGGCCGCATCCAGGACGTCAGCGCGATCCCGCTCGACGTGCACCTGATGATCGACGACCCCGACCGCTGGGCGCCGGGATACGCCGAACTCGGCGCGTACTCGGTGACGTTCCACGCCGAGGCGGCGGGGGACGCGGTCGCGCTCGCCAGGCGGCTGCGCGCGATCGGCGCGAGGGCGGGCATCGCGCTGAAGCCCGGCACGCCCGTCGACGGCTACCTCGACCTGCTGCCCGAGTTCGACCAGGTGCTCGTGATGACCGTGGAGCCGGGATTCGGCGGCCAGTCGTTCATGCCGGAGACCATGCCGAAGCTCCGCGCGCTGCGCGAGGCGGTCGAGGCGCGCGGGCTGGAGACCTGGCTGCAGGTGGACGGCGGGGTCACCGAGGAGACCATCGTCACCGCCGCCGAGAACGGCGCGGATACCTTCGTCGCCGGCTCGTCGGTGTTCCGCGGCGACCCGGCCGCCCAGATCGCGCTGCTCCGCGAGACCGCCGCGGCGCACGTCCACTGACGCACACGCGCGATCTGGCCGCGGTCCGCCTCGTGGCGCAGCCTCTCGTCACGAATGCGCGGGCTTCGTCACGAACGACACGCATTCGTGACGAAACACGGGCGGTCACGTGCGGAATGGCGCCGGAGTGCGACTGCGCCCGTGTGGAACGACCGCGTCGGCGCGCGCGGCCGCACACGTTCCGCAGAGCCGCAGTCGCCCTCGGTCCTGAATCCACTGACGCACGGCGGGGAGCGCCCGCGAACACTAGTACGCTGTAACGGTGAAAACCTTCGACGACCTCTTCGCCGAGCTCAGCGAGAAGGCCGCCACCCGACCGGAGGGTTCCGGGACGGTGCGCGAGCTGGACGCGGGAGTGCACGCCATCGGAAAGAAGATCGTGGAGGAGGCCGCCGAGGTCTGGATGGCCGCCGAGTACGAGACCGACGAGGCCTGCGCCGAGGAGATCTCGCAGCTGCTGTACCACCTGCAGGTGCTCATGCTCGCCAAGGGCCTCGCCCCGGCCGACGTGTACCGACATCTGTGACGAACGCATCCCTCGACACAGAATCCGTCCACGTCACGAAAGCTCACTGATCACCATGCTCAAGATCGCCGTCCCCAACAAGGGCTCCCTCTCCGAGACCGCGGCGCAGATGCTCCACGAGGCCGGCTATGTCGGCCGCCGCGACCCCAAGGAGCTCATCGTCACCGACGCCCGCAACGGCGTCGAGTTCTTCTACCTGCGGCCGCGCGACATCGCCACCTACGTCGGCTCCGGCGCCCTGGACGTCGGCATCACCGGGCGCGACCTGCTGCTCGACTCCGGCTCCTCCGCCACCGAGATCGCCGCGCTCGACTTCGCCGCCTCCACCTTCCGGTTCGCCGGACCCGCCGGTTCCTTCACCGAGCTGGCGGACCTGCAGGCCAGGCGCGTCGCCACCAGCTACCCGGGGCTCGTCGGCCAGTTCCTCGCCGACAACGGGGTGGATGCGACGCTCATCAAGCTGGACGGCGCCGTCGAGTCCGCGGTGCGGCTCGGGGTGGCCGACGCGGTCGCCGATGTCGTCGAGACCGGCTCGACGCTGCGCAAGCAGGGCCTGGAGATCTTCGGCCCGGTCATCCTGGAGTCCGAGGCCGTGCTCATCTCGTCGGCCTCGCCCGCCGCAGGGGTCGACACGCTGCTGCGCCGGCTCCAGGGCGTGATGGTCGCCCGGCAGTACGTGCTCGTCGACTACAACCTCCCGGTCGCGCTCCTGGAGCAGGCGGTCGCGCTGACCCCCGGCGTCGAGTCCCCGACGGTGTCCCCGCTCGGCGAACCGGACTGGGTCGCGGTGCGCGTGATGATCAAACGCGATCAGACGAACCACATCATGGACGCGCTGTACGAACTGGGTGCGCGCGCCATCCTGGTCACCTCCATCCACGCGGCGCGTATCTGATGAGCGTCGCGGTGCGGGTCATCCCCTGTCTGGACGTGGCCGCGGGCCGCGTCGTCAAGGGAGTGAACTTCCAGAACCTGCGCGACCAGGGCGACCCGGTCGAGCTCGCCCGCCGGTACTTCGAGCAGGGCGCGGACGAGCTGACCTTCCTGGACGTGACGGCGACGGTCGACGACCGGTCGACCACCTACGACGTCGTGCGCGCGACGGCAGAGCAGGTGTTCATCCCGCTCACGGTCGGCGGCGGCGTGCGCAGCACCGAGGATGTGGCGAAGCTGCTGGGCAGCGGCGCGGACAAAGTGGGCGTGAACTCCGCCGCGATCGCCCGGCCGGAGCTGGTGGCCGAGATCGCCGGCCGGTTCGGGGCCCAGGTGCTCGTGCTCTCGCTCGACGTGAAGCGCTCGGCGGCGACGCCGTCCGGCTTCGTCGTGACGACGCACGGCGGCCGCACCGAGACCGACCTGGACGCGCTGAGCTGGGCGGAGCGGGCGATCGAGCTGGGCGCGGGGGAGCTGCTGGTCAACTCCATCGACGCCGACGGCACCAAGGAGGGCTTCGACCTGGAGCTGATCAGGGAGATGCGCGCGATCAGCCGCGTCCCCGTCATCGCCTCCGGCGGTGCGGGAGCGGTCGGCGACTTCGTGCCGGCGATCGACGCCGGTGCCGACGCGGTGCTGGCCGCCAGCGTCTTCCACTCCGGGGAGATGACCATCGGCGACGTCAAGACGGCGCTGCGCAGTTCGGGACTGGAGGTCCGCGCATGACGAAGGACGGCATCGCCGGCGCCGAGGAGGCGCTCGGCCGCATCCGCTTCACCGACACGGGCCTCGTCCCCGCGATCATCCAGCAGTGGGACTCGCGCGAGGTGCTGATGATGGGCTGGATGGACGCCGAGGCGTTCCGCCGCACGATGACGGAGGGGCGGGTGACCTTCTGGTCGCGCTCGCGGCAGGAGTACTGGCGCAAGGGCGACACCTCCGGGCACGTGCAGTACGTGAAGGGCGTCGCGCTCGACTGCGACGGCGATACCCTGCTGGTGACGGTGGACCAGGTCGGCGCCGCCTGCCACACGGGCACCCGCACCTGCTTCGACGCCGACCAGCTGGCGCCCACGACCGGGGAGAGCCCGGCGCTGGAGACGGAGGACCTGTGATCGCCACCACGGACGGGACGACGAGCCGGGAGCAGTTCGGCGCGCTCGTCGGCGCGCACCGCGTCGTCCCCGTCATCCGGGAGCTCTTCGCCGACGGTGAGACGCCCGTCGGCATCTACCGCAAGCTCGCGGCCGGCCGGCCGGGAACGTTCCTGCTGGAGTCGGCGGAGCAGGGCGGGATCTGGTCGCGGTTCTCGTTCGTCGGCGCCGCGTCCTTCGGCGTGCTCACCCAGCGCGGCGACGAGGCGCTGTGGCTCGACTACGGGCTCTCCGCGGAGCGCGCGCTCGGCACCGACGCCCCGGTAGGGCCGTTGGACGCGCTGGCCGCCCTGCACGCGCGCTGGCAGACGCCGCGCATCCCGGGGCTGCCGCCGCTGACGGGCGGTCTCGTCGGCTTCATCGGCTGGGAGGCGATCCGCCAGATCGAGCGGCTGCCGCTGCGGCCGCCCGCCGACTACGACGTCCCCGGCCAGGCGCTCGCCTTCGCCGCCGACCTGGTGGTGATCGACCACCGCTCCGGCACCGTCAAGCTGATCGCGAACGCCCTCGCGGACGGCGAGGACGACGCCGACGCGCTGTGGGCGGACGCGCAGGCCCGGCTGGACCGGATGCAGCGCGAGCTGACGCAGCCGTCGGAGGCCTGGCTCGCCGAGGTCGACCTGCAGACGCCCGCGCTGCCGACCTCGCGCACGCCGAAGGACGACTTCCTGGCGTCGGTCGCCACCGCCAAGGAGCGGATCGTCGACGGCGACATCTTCCAGGTGGTCATCTCGCAGCGCTTCGAGCTGGAGTGCACCGCGGCGGCGCTCGACGTCTACCGCGTGCTGCGCGCGCTGAACCCGAGCCCGTACATGTACCTGCTGTCGCTGGAGAAGCCGGACGGCGACGCCTACCAGATCGTGGGGTCCTCCCCCGAGGCGCTGGTGAAGGTGCAGGACGGCCGGGCGTTCACGCACCCGATCGCCGGCTCCCGCCCCCGCGGCGCGAGCCCGGAGGAGGACCTCGACCTGGAGGCGTCGCTCCTGGCCGACGACAAGGAGCGCGCCGAGCACCTGATGCTCGTCGACCTGGCCCGCAACGACCTGCTCAAGGTGTGCGCCGCGGGCAGCGTCGAGGTCACCGAGTTCATGCGCATCGAGCGGTTCAGCCACATCATGCACATCGTCTCCTCGGTGGAGGGCGACCTGCTGCCGGCCGCGACAGCGATCGACGCGTTCCGCGCCACGTTCCCCGCCGGCACGCTCTCCGGCGCGCCGAAGCCGATGGCGCTGCGGATCATCGACGAGCTGGAGCCGGCGCAGCGCGGCGTCTACGGGGGAGTGATCGGCTACTTCGACTTCGCGGGCGACGCTGACCTGGCGATCGCCATCCGCACCGCGACGATCATGGACGGCGTCGCGCGCGTGCAGGCCGGGGGCGGCCTGGTCGCCGACTCCGTCCCCGAGCTCGAGTTCCAGGAGTCGCAGAACAAGGCGGCCGCCCCGCTGCGCGCGGTGGCCGTCGCGAACGCGATGAGACGGGTGCAGGGTGGCGAGTAACGGGATGTCCGGCCGCCGCGCGAAGTACCTGACACTGCTGCTCCTGGTCGTCGGCAGCGGCCTCGCCCTGCTCGCCGCGACCCAGACCTGGTTCACCGTGCACCTGACGGACGTCGCCAACCATGTCACGACGGTGACGGTCGCCGGCTCGGCGGCGGCGCCCGCGCTGACCGCGCTGGCCCTCGCCGGGCTCGCGCTCACGGCGGCCCTCGCGATCGCCGGCCCGGCGTTCCGCGTCGTGCTGGCCCTGCTCGGCATCCTGCTCGGCGCATCGGTGGTGTTCTCCGCCGTGTCCGCGGTCACCGACCCGTTCCGCGCCGCGAGCGCCGCGATCACCTCGGCGACCGGCGTCGCCGGTCAGGCCTCGGTGCGCAAGCTGGTCGACGAGCTGGACACCGCGTTCTGGCCCTGGTTCGCCGTCGCAGGCGGCATCGTGATCGTGCTGGCGAGCGCCGCCGCGATCGTGACGCTGCGGCTCTGGCCCGGCCCGTCCCGCAAGTACCAGACCCGCTTCCAGGGGGAGGACGGCCGGGATCCCGAGGACGCCATCGCCGAGGTCTCCGACGCCGAGGAGGCGCGCGCGGTCGCCGAGGGCGAGGCCCAGGCGGAGCCGTCCGCGCTGGACCGCGACACGGCGATCGACAGCTGGGACGAGCTGAGCCGCGGCGACGACCCGACGCGGTGAGCCACTAGACTGGACAGCGATCCACCCAATCGTGCGCGCCGCGCGCGCACCCGACGTGCAGGAGTCCCATGAGCACCGAGTCAGTCGAACCAGGCCACGGTCATTCGCCGGCGGCGTGGACGGCCGTGATCATCATGCTGGTGGCCTTCACCATCGGCGCGATCGCGTTCTTCTTCGACGCGCCCATCGTGGTGTGGGCCTCGGCCGGTCTCGCCGTCATCGGGCTGATCGTCGGCTGGATCATGAAGCGGGCCGGTTACGGCGTGGGCGGCGACAAGTACAAGCCGAAGGGCCACTGACCCGTGCTCGCCGACCTCGTCGCCGGCGCGCTGGAGGATGCGGAACGGCGGCG
>NZ_JBQCGZ010000083.1:0-14054 GCF_051955155.1 Leifsonia sp. | reverse complement strand
GGGCTCCGGCCCCGAGGGGCACGCTGTCGTCGCCTTCGCATCCGAAGGCGGCGACGACGTGCCCCTCGCGTGTTCAGCCGTCGGCGCGGAAGCAGCCCTCGAAGTGGTCGTCCACCATGCCGGTCGCCTGCATCAGGGCGTACATCGTGGTGGGGCCGACGAAGCGGAACCCGCGGCGGCGGAGCTCCGTGCTCATGGCCGTCGACTCCGCCGTCACGGCGGGGACCTCGGACCACGCGCGCGGCCGGGACGGCGAGGGCGGCGGGGCGAAGCCCCACATGAGCTCATCGAGCGGAACATCCAGCGCGAGCACGGCCCGTGCGTTCGAGATGGTCGCCTCGATCTTGCCGCGGTGGCGGATGATCCGCTCGTCCTGCAGGAGACGCTCGACGTCGGACTCCGTCATCGCGGCGACCGTCTGCGGGTCGAAGCCGTCGAAGACCTCGCGGAAGGCGGGCCGGCGGCGCAGGATGGTGATCCAGGAGAGCCCGGCCTGGAAGCCCTCCAGGCACATCTTCTCGTAGAGGGCGCGCGGATCGTGCTGCGGCCGACCCCACTCCTCGTCGTGGTAGCGGCGGTACTCCGCGTCGCTCGCGGACCACGAGCAGCGCGCGCGGCCGTCGTCGCCGACGACGACAGCCTCCCGAACCGGGGAGTCGCGCGCGGGGGAGGGTGCAGGGGAGGCGGCGGGGGAGTTTCCGTCCGTTTCGGTGGTGCTCATGCGGCCAGCGTGATCCCCTCGTGCTCCAGCAGCCACAGCTTGGTGGGGATGCCCTCCCCGCCGCTGTAGCCGGTGATCTTGCCGGTGGAGGACAGCACGCGGTGGCAGCCGATGATGATCGGCACCGGGTTGGCGCCGACCGCGCCGCCGATCGCGCGGCCGTAGCCGGGGTGGCCGAGCGCGAGCCCGAGCTCGCCGTACGTGGTGAGGCTGCCGTACTCGAGCGACGCCAGGCGCTCCCACACCGCCGTGCGGAACGGGGTGCCCGTGAGGCGCACCGGGATGTCGAAGGCGCGTCGCTCGCCCGCGAAGTACTCGCCGAGCTGCGCCGCGGCGTCGTCGAGCACGGCGGTGCCGCGCTCGTCCTGCTCGTCGTTGGGGAGGACGCAGCCGCGCGCGATGGCGAGGGAGGTGATCGCCTCACCGTCGCTCGTGAGCTCGATGCGCCCGATGGGGCTCGCTGTGCGGAGAAGATACGAACTGCTCATGGGTCGACTCTACGGGCGGCCCCCGACAGCCACTCGCGGAAATCGGACATTGGGGACAACTGCCCGCGCGGCCTCCGCTGTGGAGGAGGATGCGCTGCCGCTCGGCCCGCGCGCGGCGTACGGTGCAGTCATGACTTCCCCATCCCGGGCCGCCGCCCGCGTCGAGCACAGCACGACCGTGCGGGTCCTCGCACGCGTGGGGCTGGCCTCCATCGGCATCCTGCACATTCTGATCGGCGGCTTGGCGCTCGCGGTGGCGTTCGGCTCGGGCGGGAACGCCGACCAGTCGGGCGCGCTGCAGGCGCTCGTCGCGGTTCCCGGCGGGCTGTTCGCCGTCTGGCTGATCATCGTCGGGCTGATCACGCTCGCGCTCTGGCAGATCCTCGTTGCCGTCACCGCGCGGAGCCTGGGAACCCGGGCGCTGGAGATCACCAAGTGCGTCGTCTACGCCGCGCTGGCCGTGGTTGCGATCTCCATCGCCTCGGGCGGATCGCACGACGCGTCGTCCTCCGAGCGCACGATGAGCGCTCGCCTGCTCGCGATGCCCGGCGGCGTGTTCGTGCTCGCGATCATCGGTCTGGCCATCGTCGCCACCGGCATCGGCTTCATCCGCAACGGCGCCACGCACCGCTTCGAGCGCGACCTGCGCCTCCCGCCGAACCGGCTCGCCGGCGTCATCACCGTCCTCGGCCGCGTCGGCTACATCGCGAAGGGGATCGCACTGCTGCTCGTGGGCGGCCTGGTGGTCTTCGGCGCGGTCACATACGACCCGTCGAAGGCCGGCGGGCTGGACGGCAGCCTCAAGGCGCTCACGCAGGTGCCGTACGGCGTCGTGCTGCTGGTGCTGATCGCCCTCGGCCTGATCGCCTACGGCGTGTTCTGGTGCGTCCGCGCCGTCGGCGCCCGGCTCTAGGCGTCGCGCGCAGTCCCCCTACGCCTCCTCCTCCGCCGGCGCCGCGAACTGCGCGTTGTAGAGCGAGTAGTAGGCGCCGCCGCGCGCCAGCAGCTCCGCGTGCGTGCCCTGCTCGACGATCTGCCCCGACTCCATCACCAGGATGAGATCGGCGTCGCGGATGGTGGAGAGCCGGTGCGCGATCACGAACGAGGTGCGGTCCGCGCGCAGCGCGCTCATCGCCTTCTGCACCAGCAGCTCGGTCCTGGTGTCCACCGAGGACGTCGCCTCGTCGAGGATGAGGACGCTCGGCCGGGCGAGGAACGCGCGCGCGATCGTCAGCAGCTGCTTCTCGCCCGCCGAGACGTTCGAGCCCTCGTCGTCAAGCACGGTGTCGTAGCCGTCGGGGAGCGAGTGCACGAAGCGGTCGACGTAGGTCGCGCGCGCCGCGTCCATGATCTCCTCCTCCGTCGCACCCGGCCTGCCGTACGCGATGTTCTCGCGGATCGTGCCCTTGAACAGCCAGGTGTCCTGCAGCACCATCCCCATCCGGCTGCGCAGATCGTTCCTCGTCATGGACGCGATGTCGATTCCGTCCAGGGTGATCCGGCCGCCGTCCAGCTCGTAGAACCGCATCATGAGGTTGACCAGCGTCGTCTTGCCCGCGCCGGTCGGCCCGACGATCGCGACCGTCTGGCCCGGCTCGGCGACGAGCGAGAGGTGCTCGATGAGCGGCTTCTCCTCGACGTAGCGGAACGACACGTCCTCGAACGCCAGCCGGCCCTTCGTGCCGTGCGGGCTCTGCGGCGCGGCCGGGTCGGTCCGCTGCTCGTCGGCGTCCAGCAGCTCGAAGACCCGCTCCGCGCTCGCGACGCCGGACTGCAGCAGGTTGGCCATCGATCCCAGCTGGGTCAGCGGCTGGGTGAACTGGCGGGAGTACTGGATGAACGCGGTCACGTCGCCCAGCTGCATCGCGCCGTTCGCGACCTGCAGGCCGCCGACGACCGCGATGGCGACGTACATCAGGTTGCCGACGAACATCATGGACGGCATGATCAGCCCCGAGATGAACTGGGCGCCGAAGCTGGCCCGGTACATCTCCTGGTTCTTCTCGCGGAAGCGCTCCTCCACCTCGCGGCGCCTGCCGAACACCTTCACCAGCGAGTGGCCGGTGAAGGCCTCCTCGATCTGGCCGTTCAGCTCGCCGGTATTGCGCCACTGTGCGACGAACAGCCGTTGCGAGCGCTTGGCGATCACGGTCGTCACGACCAGCGTGAGCGGGATGGTGATCAGCGCGATCACGGCGAGCAGCGGGGAGATGACGAACATCAGCACCACCACGCCGATCACCGTCAGCAGCGAGGTGAGCAGCTGGCTCATCGTCTGCTGCAGGGTCTGCGAGATGTTGTCGATGTCGTTGGTCACCCGGCTGAGCAGCTCGCCGCGCTGCATCCCGTCGAAGTACTTCAGCGGGAGCCGATGGATCTTGTCCTCGACGTCGGCGCGCAGCCGGTACACCGTGCGCTGGGTGACCCCGTTCAGCACGTACGCCTGCAGGTAGCTGAACACCGACGACGCGATGTAGAGCGCGAGCACCCAGAGCAGGATGTGGCCGACCGCGGCGAAGTCGATGCCGGCGCCCGGCGTGAACGTCATCCCGGAGAGCAGATCGGCGAGCTGGCTGTTCCCGGACGCCTTGACGCCCGCGATCACCTGCGCCTGCGTCATGCCCTTCGGGAACTGCGCGGACACCGCCCCGGCGAAGACCAGGTTGATCGCGTTGCCGAGCAGCTTCGGGCCGAGCACGGCGAAGACGACGCTCACCACCGCGAGCAGGGTGACGAAGACGATGGCGACCGCCTCCGGACGCAGCCGGGCGGCGAGGCGCTTGGCCGACGGGCCGAAGTTCAGGGACTTCTCGCCCGGCATCGCCATGCCGCCGAATGGTCCTCCTCCTCCCGGACCGCGCCGGACGGGCGGGCGGGCGGGTGTCGACGTGTCCCGGCTCATGCCGCCTCCTCAGCCGTCAGCTGCGACGAGACGATCTCCGCGTAGGTCGGGTTCGTCTCCACGAGCTGCTCGTGGGTTCCGCGCCCGACGACCCTGCCGTCCTCGAGCACGATGATCTGGTCGGCGTCCACGATGGTGGACACCCGCTGGGCCACGACGATCATCGTCGCCCCCGCCGCGCTCCTGGCCAGCGCCGCGCGCAGCCGCGCGTCGGTCGCCGTGTCCAGCGCGGAGAACGAGTCGTCGAAGATGTAGATCTCGGGCTGCCGCACGAGGGCGCGCGCGATCGCGAGGCGCTGGCGCTGCCCTCCGGAGACGTTCGTGCCGCCCTGCGCGATCGGGCCGTCGAGACCCTCCGGCATGGCCGACACGAAGTCCTTCGCCTGGGCGATCTCGAGGGCGTGCCAGAGTTCGTCGTCGGTGGCGTCGGGGTTGCCGTAGCGGAGGTTGCTCGCGACGGTGCCGGAGAACAGGTACGGCTTCTGCGGGATCAGGCCGATGCGCGACCAGAGCAGCTCCGGGTCCAGCTCCGCCACGTCGACGCCGTCGACGAGGACGATCCCGCTCGTGGCGTCGAACAGCCGGGGGATGAGGTTGATGAGCGTCGTCTTGCCGGCGCCGGTGGAGCCGATGATGGCCGTCGTCTTGCCGCTCTCGGCGAAGAAGGTCACGTCGCTGAGCACCGGCCGCTCCGCGCCCGGATAGGAGAAGCTCACGTCGACGAACTCGACGGTGCCGTGCGCGTCGACGGCGGTCACCGGGTCGTCCGCCGCCCGCACGGACGGCTCCGTCCCGAGCACCTCGCCGATGCGGTCCGCGCACACGGCGGCGCGCGGGACGAGCACCGCCATCATGGTCGACATCATCACGCCCATCAGGATCTGCATGAGGTACTGCAGGAAGGCGGTGAGCGTCCCGATCTGCATCGACCCGTCGGCGATGCGGAAACCGCCGAACCAGATCACGGCGACGCTCGAGACGTTGAGCACCAGCATCACGATCGGGAACATCAGCGCGAACAGCCGGCCGGCCCGCAGCGCGGTGTCCGTCACCTCGTCGTTCGCGGTGCGGAACCGGTCGGTCTCCACCTGCTCGCGCACGAACGCGCGGATCACCCGGATGCCGGTCAGCTGCTCGCGCAGCACCCGGTTCACGCGGTCGATCCGCTCCTGCATCATCCGGAACAGCGGCACCATCCTGACGATGATGATGCCGACCGCGATGAGCAGCACGGGCACGCTGACCGCGATCAGCCAGGACAGCTCCAGGTCCTGCTGCATCGCGAGGACGATGCCGCCGATCGCGAGGATGGGCGCGGACACCAGCAGGGTGCAGGTCATCAGGACGAGCATCTGCACCTGCTGCACGTCGTTGGTGTTCCTGGTGATCAGGGACGGCGCGCCGAACCGGGCGACCTCGCGCTCGGAGAACTCGCCGACCCGGTGGAAGATCGCGCCGCGCAGGTCGCGGCCGACCAGCATCGCGACCTTGGCGCCGAAGTACACGGCGGTGATCGCGCAGGCGATCTGCACGAGCGTCACGCCGAGCATCTCGGCCCCGACCGCGATGATGTAGGCGGTGTCGCCCTTGGCGATGCCGTTGTCGGTGATCTGGGCGTTCAGCGTCGGCAGCCAGAGCGAGAGCAGCGACTGCGCGAGCTGGAAGACGACCACCCCGATCAGGAGCGGCCAGTGCGGCCGGAGGTACCGGCCGAGCAGTTTCAGAAGCATCGTGCCTCGGATCTCAGAGTGGGCGGGTGGGGGTGGCGGCGTCCTCGGTGCGGCCGGCGAGGCCGGTGAGGACGATCCTGGTGAGCTCGTCGACGCTGAACTCCACGCCCTCGTTGAGCGCGGGGAACGAGGAGGCGAACGCGAGGAGCCGGAGGATGTAGGCGGCGCGGCGCGGCGGCCAGTTCAGCCGCTCCGCCTCCGGCGCGAGGACGCCCTCGATGATGGAGGCGAACTCGGCGCGCTCCTGGGGAACGGGGGGCCGCTCCGCGCCGACGACCGCGAGCATCCGGAACACGCTGCGGAACCGCTCCTGCATGAGCAGGATGATCGCGCGCACCTTGTGCTCGAGCGGCAGGGCGGGGTCGATGCAGCGCAGCGCCTCGCGCAGCGGCTCGGGGTCGAGGTGCTTCTCGATCGCGGCCTGGACGAGCGAGTCCTTGTCGGCGAACACGCGGAAGATCGTGCCCTCGGCGATCCCGGCCGCCTCGGCGATCTGCCGCGTGGTGACGTCCCGGCCGTTGGCGACGAGCAGCGGGATGACGGCGTCGATGATCATCGCGCGGCGGTCGTCGGGGGAGAGCGGCTGCGCGCGCGTCCTCGTGGCGGGGGCGGCGTCTGTCACGCGGGCGAGCCTACGCGGAGTGAGCGCTCACTCACAACAATGCAAGCGTTCGCCCAGAGCGAACACCGCCTGCGTCTGTCCCCATTCGGTACGTCTGCGCCCTGCTCGAGCAGGGCCGGGTGTACCGAACGGGCACGGTCGCCGTCAGGAGGCGCGGGCGAAGATGTCCGAGATGGTGGCGACGTCCTCGGCGGTCGGCGCCCAGGCGGTCGCCGCCTCCGCGTTCGCGACGATCTGCTCGGGCTTCGTGGCGCCCGCGATCACGCTGGTCAGTCCCGGCTGGGCGAGCAGCCACGCGAACGTGGCGGCGAGCATGCTGACGCCGCGCTCGTCGCAGAACGCCTGGTAGCGCTCGATCCTGTCCCACGGCGCGTTGTCGAGCAGGTGCTTGCGGATCATCATGATCCGGCTGTCCGCCGGGCCGCCCTCGCGGCTGAACTTGCCGGTGAAGAGGCCGTTGTAGAGCGGGAAGTAGGGCAGGAAGCCGAGCGCGTACGCGTTCACGGCCGGCAGCACCTCGTCCTCGGCGCCGCGCACCAGGAGGCTGTACTCGTTCTGCGCCGAGATGAACCGGGGGTGGCCGTTGAGCCGCGCGGTGTACTCGGCGTCCGCCACCTGCCAGCCCGCGAGGTTCGAGTGGCCGATGTAGCGGATCTTTCCCTCGGCGATCAGGTCGTCGAGGGTCGCGATGGTCTCCTCGATCGGCGTCAGCGGGTCCGGCTGGTGCAGCTGGTACAGGTCGATCCAGTCCGTGCGCAGCCGGCGCAGCGACGCCTCGACGGCGAGCCGGATGTAGCGGCGCGATCCGCGGGCGCCCCAGTCCGGTCCGTTCGTGCCGGCCATGTCCATCCCGAACTTCGTCGCCAGGACGATGCGGTCGCGCTTGCCCGCCAGCGCCGCCCCCATCAGCGTCTCGGAGAGACCGCGCTCCTTGCCGTAGATATCTGCGGTGTCGAAGAAGGTCACACCGGCGTCGATGGCGGCGTCGATGACCGCGTTCGTGCCCTCCTGGGTCTCGGTGGCCGTCCCCGCCCTCCCGAAGTTGTTGCAGCCGAGGCCGATGGTGGAGACGACGAGGCCGGAGTCGCCGAGGGTGCGGTATTCGATGTTCGCCATGCCTCCGAGTCTAGGCAGGCGGCGCACCGCGGCGACGGCGCTCTCCCGCTCCCACCCCGCAGGAATCTCGGGTACCGTAGTGAGTCGAGTCCGCTGCGCCATCGCGCGGCGGCGAGATCTGAATAGAGGAGGCCGGCATGGACATCGACCTCAGCGTCTTGCGTCTCATGGAGCGCGAGAAGGAGATCCCGTTCGACGAGCTGGTGCAGATCATCGAACAGGCGATCCTGACCGCCTATCTGAAGCACACCAACCAGGCCGACCACCGGCACGGGCACGGCGACACGCCGCCCGCCGCACGCGTGCACCTGGACCGCAAGACGGGGCATGTCACCGTCTACGTCCCGGAGCGGGACGAGGAGGGCAACGTCATCGGCGAGGCCGAGGACAGCCCGAGCGACTTCGGCCGCATCGCGGCGTTCGCCGCCAAGCAGGTGATCAACCAGCGGCTGCGCGACATCGCGGACGACGCCGTGCTCGGCGAGTTCCGCGGCAGGGAGGGCGACATCGTCGCCGGCGTCATCCAGCAGGGTCCGAACCCGCGGATGATCCACGTCGACCTCGGCAGCGTCGAGGCCATCCTGCCACCGGAGGAGCAGGTGCCAGGCGAGGAGTACACGCACGGGTCGCGCATCCGCGTGTACGTCACGAGCGTCGCGAAGGGACCGAAGGGTCCGTCGATCACCGTCTCCCGCACGCACCCGGCGCTCGTGCGCAAGCTGTTCGCGCTCGAGGTCCCGGAGATCGCGAGCGGCGTCGTCGAGATCGTCTCGCTGGCGCGCGAGGCCGGCCACCGCACCAAGATCGCGGTGCGGGCGACCGAGCCCGGCGTGAACGCCAAGGGCGCGTGCATCGGCGAGCTCGGCCAGCGCGTGCGCGCGGTCACGGCGGAGCTGAACAACGAGAAGATCGACATCGTCGACTACTCGCCGGACCTCGCGACCTTCGTCTCGAGCGCGCTCTCGCCCGCCAAGGTCACGAGCGCCTTCGTGATCGACGAGAACCTGAAGGCGGTGCGCGCTCTGGTGCCCGACTACCAGCTCTCGCTCGCGATCGGCAAGGAGGGCCAGAACGCCCGCCTGGCCGCGAAGCTGACCGGCGCGAAGATCGACATCCAGCCCGACTCCATCCTCGACAGGGACTAGCCCGCCCCGCAGGCCCCCGCCCGGCAAGCCCCGGCCCGGCAGGCCCCCGGGCGGCTAGTGGACGTAGGGGGCGAGGGCGGACTGGACGGCGGTGCTGACCGAGGCGGTACCGCCGACGAGGGTGATGTGGTGCGGCGCGAGGCGCTGCAGGGCGGAGCCCACGGTCGAAGGGACGGCGGTCGGTGTCGTCAGCAGCAGCGGGACGCCCTGCGTACCGGCGGCGGCCGTGGCGGACAGGGCGTCGGTGAACGTCGTGCCCGTGGCGACGAACGCGTTCGTCGGGCCGGTGCCGAAGCGACCGGCGACGGCGGCGCTGACGGCGTAGCGATCGGCGCCGCCCAGTCGCGTCACGCTGCCGGAGGTGTAGCCGTCGAGCGCGGAGAGCACCGCGTCCGAGACGCTGCCGGGTCCGCCGACGACGACGATCGACGACGGCGTCAGCCGCTTCAGCTCCGCGTCGATCGAGGCGGGGATGCCCGAGTGCGTCACGAGCAGCACCGGGGCTCCCGCGGTCCGCGCCGCGAGGGCGCCGGCGGACAGCGCGTCCGCGAAGACCTCGCCGGAGACGACGTAGGCGACCGTGCCGGTGGACGCGGTGGCGCGCGAGATCGCTGCGCTCGTCGTGTAGCGGTCCGGGCCGGCGATCCTGGTCACGGTGCCCGTCGTGAAGCCGCGAAGCGCGGTCTGCACGCCGTCGGACACGGAGCCGGTTCCGCCCAGCACCACGATCCGCCCGGGATGCAGCCGGCGCAGCTCGGTCTGGATCGCGCCGGGGATCGACGTCGCGTTCGCCAGGAGCATCGGTCCGCCCGCGCGTCCCGCGGCCGGTGCGCCGGAGACGGCGTCGGTGAACTCGAGGCCGGAGGCGACGTATGCCACCGGGACACCGGCGGCGAACGTGGACGCGGAGACCTCGGCGCTGACCTCGTACCGATCGGCGCCGGCGAGGCGGCTGACCTTCTGGGCCCCGGCGGGGAGCGCGAAGGCGCGGAGCTTGCCGCCGCCGTCCGGGAAGTACAGGCGCCCGTTCGCGACGATCGGGCTCTGCCAGTGCAGTCCGGACGCCCCGGCGGCGTCGGTCCACAGCTGTTTCCCCGTCGTGGGATCGAGGGCGCGGACTCCCGCCTTCGACAGGTAGTAGAGCACCCCGCCAGCGACGATCGGCGTCGTCCCGCCGGTCGTCGACGTCCAGACCGGCACCAGGGCCGGCTTCCCGCCCGCGCCCGCCTGCAGCCGGAGGCCGGCGATCCCGTTGTTGTTCGCGATCAGCACCCACGAGGTGCCCGTCGCCGTGTCGACCCAGTTCGCGGGCTGGGTGAGCACCTGGCCGCCTTGCGGGACCGCGATCGACTGGAGCTCGCCGCCGAGTGCGCCGGCGTGCCCGGTGCCGCTCAGGTTGGCGGTGTTCAGCAGGCGGATCTTCGCGTCCTTGCCGGACTGCACCGCCAGGTGCGGCACGGACGAGCCGGAGGGCGCTGTCACCACCTGCGGCGCCGTGCTGCCGAGGTCGAGGTCCTGGGTGTCGAGGTCACGCTCGTTGGACGGGGTGTAGCTGTCCACCGGGCCGCCTCCGGCGCCGCTGCCGTCCGGGTTGATCGCGAGCACGCTGTCGCCCCAGTTGTGCGCGCCGTCGAAGGTCGCGTTGCCGGTGGAGAACAGCACGCGGTTCGTCCCGGCGTCGTAGACGACGCTCGGTCGCGCCCACACCGCGGACTGGACCTTCGCGCAGTCGGTCGCCGGCGCGGGGGCGAAGTGGACGGTCAGATCGCTGCACAGCGTGTTGAACACGCGCTGCGCGCCGGAGCCGAGGTCGATCGTCGTCACGTGACCCTGGTAGTCGCCGCGGTCGCCGGGGTAGCCGCCGTTCGACGCGTACAGGTAGCTGTGGCCGGCCACCGTGGCGATGGAGAGCGCAGGCGACATCTTCTCGTCCCACGGCTTCGCGGTCGTCCGCTCCGGCCAGCCGCCGGTGCGGACCTCCGTGCCGGTGCCGATGGCGTACTTGTGCACCGCCCCGTCCAGTCCGTAGCTGTAGACCCAGGCGCCGCCGGGATCGATGGCGGGGGAGGAGGTGGTGTAGCAGGGCGTCGAGCCGTTGTTGATGCGGCACGTCCCCGGCCCGTTCTGGTGCGACCAGACGGTCGCCCCCGTCGCGGCGTCGAGCGCGACGATCCAGCCGTCCTTCGTCGTCACGAACAGCAGATCCCGGGTGCCGCCCGCGGTGGACACGCCGGGCTGGAGCACGGCGGAGCCGTCGGAGGTCCCCGGCAGCGTCGCCGTGAAGAGCGGGGCGAGCGAGCCGACGGTCCCCGGCACCAGCTGCGTCTCCGCGTCGTTTGCGCCCGTGTGAGACGGGCCGTTGCCGAACTGCGTCCACGCCGTCGTCGCCGCGGACGCGGGCGGCGGGGCGGCGCCGAACGGCGTCAGGCCGACGGCCGCGACGGCGCCGATCGCGAGAGCGAGAAGGCCGGAGCGCGCGCTCCGTCGTCTCTTCGTCGTGACTCCCGGCACAGGCCGGATCGATACGGACATGTCCCCTCCCCGCGATCGCTCCCGGCCAGTGTCCGTCCGACTTCGCCTCAGTGCTAGCCCCGGGAGCGGATCCGCCGGCGGCGATGACTCCCGGAGACCGGCTAGCCTGGATGCAGCGCCACGCCGCCGGTTCGGCGCACGCGCGCCGGAGGGGTAAGATGGAAGCTGTCAGAACGTGCGTCGGATGCCGTTCTCGCGCTCCCCGGTCCTCTCTTCTGAGGGTCGTCGTCCGGAATTCGGAACTCGTGGCGGACACCTCCGCCACTCTCCCCGGACGGGGCGCGTGGCTGCATCCGGTCGACGGGTGTCTCGACATCGCCCTCAAACGCCGTGCCTTCGGGCGCGCGCTGCGGGTGGACGGGACTCCCGACCCGACGGCCCTGAAGGGCCTACTTACGAGAACAGGCTGAAGAAGCAGTGACTTCACATGAGTGACAACCGATGAGCGGCTCGAAATGAGTACCGTCCGCAACTAACGCCTGCCCTGTCCGGGGTGGGCCCCAGACAGGAGAATTGTGGCTGCAAAACCACGCGTACACGAGGTCGCGAGCGAGCTCGGCGTCGACACCAAGGTCGCGCTCGCGAAGCTCAAGGAGATGGGCGAGTTCGTCAAGGGACCGTCCTCCAGCATCGAGCCCCCGGTGGTGCGGAAGCTCCGCGCCGCCCTGGAGGCCGAGGGACACACCGCCGACAAGGCCTCCGCCGGTGCGAAGGCGGAGGCGCCGAAGAGCGACGCCCCGCGTCCCGGCGCGCCGCGCCCGCAGACCCCGGGCGGCTCCGCCGGCCCGAAGCCGCAGGCGCCGATGTCGGTGGCCGAGCGTCAGGCCGCTGCCGAGAAGGCGGCGGCGGAGAAGGCTGCGGCTGAGAAGGCCGCGGCGGACAAGGCCGTGTCCGCGGCCGCGCCCGCCGACGGAGCGAAGGGCGACGCGGTCAAGCCGGCGGCCCCGCGTCCCGGTGGCGGCAGCATCCCGCGCCCGGGCGCCCCGCGCCCCGGCAACAACCCGTACTCGAGCAACCAGGGCATGGGCCAGCGGCCCAGCACCCCGCGACCGGGCAACAACCCGTTCTCGAGCTCGCAGGGCATGGGCCAGCGCCCGAGCCCCGGCAACATCCCGCGTCCGGCTCCGCCGCGCCCGGGTTCGCCGCGCATCGGCGCCCCCGGCCAGGGCGGCAACCGTCCCGGCCAGCGCCAGGGCGGTGGCGGCGGCGGTCGTCCCGGCTTCCAGCAGCGCCCGGGCGGCGCGGGCGGCGGCGGCGGCTTCCAGCGTCCCGGCGGCGCAGGCACCGGCGGCGGCTTCGGCGGCCCGCGTCCGGGCGGCGGCGGTGGCCGCGGTCGTGGACCGGGCGGCGGAACGGCCGGCGCGTTCGGCCGTGGCGGCGGCAAGTCCAAGGCACGCAAGTCGAAGCGCGCGAAGCGCCAGGAATTCGAGATGCGGGAGGCCCCGTCGCTGGGCGGCGTGACCGTTCCCCGCGGCAGCGGCGACACCACCATCCGGCTCCGCCGTGGCTCGTCCATCTCGGACTTCGCCGACAAGATCGACGCGAACCCCGCGTCGCTGGTCACCGTGCTCTTCCACCTGGGCGAGATGGCGACCGCGACCGAGTCCCTCGACGAGGCGACCTTCCAGATCCTCGGCGAGGAGCTGGGCTACAAGATCCAGGTCGTCTCCCCGGAGGACGAGGACCGCGAGCTGCTCGAGGGCTTCGACATCGACCTCGACGCCGAGCTGGAGGCCGAGTCCGACGAGGACCTCGAGATCCGCCCGCCGGTGGTCACCGTCATGGGCCACGTCGACCACGGTAAGACGCGACTGCTCGACGCCATCCGCAACGCGAACGTCGTTGCGGGCGAGGCCGGCGGCATCACCCAGCACATCGGTGCGTACCAGGTGTGGACAGAGCACGATGGGCTGGAGCGCGCGATCACCTTCATCGACACCCCTGGTCACGAGGCGTTCACCGCCATGCGTGCCCGTGGTGCGCAGGTGACCGACATCGCGATCCTGGTGGTCGCGGCCGACGACGGCATCATGCCGCAGACGATCGAGGCGCTCAACCACGCCCAGGCGGCGAACGTGCCGATCGTGGTCGCGGTCAACAAGATCGACAAGCCGGAGGCGAACCCCGCCAAGGTGCGCCAGCAGCTCACCGAGTTCGGCCTGGTGGCCGAGGAGTACGGCGGCGACGTCATGTTCGTCGACGTCTCCGCGCGGAACAACATCGGCATCGACGACCTGCTCGACGCCGTGCTGCTCACCGCGGACGCGGGTCTCGACCTGCGCGCGAACCCGAACAAGGACGCGCGCGGTGTCGCGATCGAGGCCAAGCTCGACAAGGGCCGCGGCGCCGTGGCGACCGTGCTCATCCAGTCCGGAACGCTGCGCGTCGGCGACGCGATCGTGGCGGGCACCGCCTACGGCCGTGTCCGCGCGATGGTGGACGAGAACGGCGACGCGGTCGCCGAGGCCGCCCCGTCGCGTCCGGTCCAGGTGCAGGGTCTCTCCAGCGTCCCGCGCGCAGGCGACACCTTCATCGTCACCGAGGAGGACCGCACCGCCCGCCAGATCGCCGAGAAGCGCGAGGCGGCGGAGCGCAACGCGCAGCTGGCCAAGGCCCGCAAGCGCATCTCGCTCGAGGACTTCACCCGGGCCCTGGAGGAGGGCAAGGTCGAGGCGCTCAACCTCATCATCAAGGGCGACGTGTCCGGTGCCGTGGAGGCGCTGGAGGAGTCGCTCATGAAGATCGAGGTGGACGACTCGGTCCAGCTCCGCATCCTGCACCGCGGCGTCGGCGCGATC
>NZ_JBQCGZ010000082.1:0-17058 GCF_051955155.1 Leifsonia sp. | reverse complement strand
CGCCACCAGAAGCTGGTCGAGGAGGCGCCGGCGCCGTTCCTCACCCCCGAGCAGACCGAGAAGCTGTACAGCGCGTCCAAGGCCATCCTCAAGGAGGTCGGCTACCAGGGCGCTGGCACCTGCGAGTTCCTGATCGGCAAGGACGGCACCGTCTCCTTCCTCGAGGTGAACACCCGTCTGCAGGTCGAGCACCCGGTCTCCGAGGAGGTCACCGGCATCGACCTGGTGCGCGAGCAGTTCCGCATCGCCGAGGGCGGCGAGCTGGACTACGACGACCCGATCGCGCGCGGCCACTCGTTCGAGTTCCGCATCAACGGCGAGGACGCCGGCCGCAACTTCATCCCCTCCCCCGGGCCGGTGCACGTCTTCAAGGCGCCGGGCGGCCCCGGCGTGCGCGTCGACAGCGGCGTCCAGGCCGGCGATGTGGTCAGCGGTGCGTTCGACTCGATGCTCGCGAAGCTGATCGTCACCGGCGCCAGCCGTGAGGAGGCGCTGGAGCGCTCCCGCCGCGCCCTCGACGAGTTCGAGGTGGCCGGCCTGCCGACCGTGCTCCCGTTCCACCGCGCGATCGTGCGCGACCCCGCCTTCGCCCCGCAGGACGGCGAGCCGTTCTCCATCTACACTCGCTGGATCGAGACCGAGTGGGCAGGTGGCATCGAGCCGTGGGCCGGCGAGCTCGCCGAGTCCCCCGCGCAGCGGCGCAGCAACGTCGTCGTCGAGGTCGAGGGCAAGCGCATCGAGGTGTCGCTGCCCGCGCGCCTGCTGACCGGCGGCGCTCAGGAGACCGCCCCTGCCCCGCGCCGGCGCGCCGCGCACGCGGTGGACACCGCGACCGGCGACTCGGTCACCGCGCCGATGCAGGCCACCGTGGTCAAGGTCGCGGTCGCCGACGGCGACGAGGTCGTCAAGGGCGACCTCGTGCTCGTGCTCGAGGCGATGAAGATGGAGCAGCCGCTCACCGCCCACAAGGACGGCACCGTCTCCGGCATCAACGCCGCCGTCGGCGAGACCGTCTCCTCCGGCCACCTCCTCCTCACCATCGTCTGACCCGCGCCGCGTTCGCAAGGGAGGAGTTCCCGGCCCAAACGGCCCGGAACTCCTCCCTTTGTCGCATCAGCCTGCGTTTCCAAGCGTGACGTCCTCCCGTGCCAACACGGCCTCGATGGCCGCCACCACGCCATCCGGGTCGCTGAGGACCAGCGACGCCGGAAACCGCAGCCTCCGTCCTCCGGCCAAGGCCATTCCGAGGTCCCGGACCCGGTCCCGCTCGAACGCGTCGCGACCGGAGTGGTAGCGGTAGCCGTCGACCTCGATGAACAGGACTCCATCCACTCGGGCATCGACACGCCCCACTCCCGCCACCGCGACCTGCTGCTCGACCAGGTGCCCGCGGCAGGTCAGCCGCTGGCGCAGGATGGACTCCACCCCCGAATCGGACCCAGGACGTGCGCGCGCGGCGATCGACCGGCTTCGGGCCGGTTCGCGGAGGAAGGCGATCGGCAATCGCCGCGGAGTAGTCAGCCCCGCTGAGATCGCGGTGTCGAGGACGGCAACGGCGGTCTCCTCTTCGGCGCATCGGACGACGGAGCGCAGACAGTCGGCGAGCGAGACGCGCCAGATCTCTCCGTGCTCGGCTTCGCCCCAGTGCCGCACTTGACCGGGCTCCTCCGCGCTCCGGCCGGCGTGCTTCGGGACGAGCAGATGTGTTCGCGCGTCCATCCCGCCCCAGAGCCCGTAGCTGCGGGCAGCCGAGACGCAGGTCAGCCGCGCACCGGCGCGGAGTGCGGCGAGGACGGGGGCCGGGGTTCCCCGTGGCGCGTACCTTCCCTTCCGCACTCGGATGAGCGTTCCCGCACGGACGGCGGCCGTCAGCGCGCGTGGGGTCGCCCCCGCTGCGACCAGCTGATGAGTGGATGCGGCGCCCAGGCGATGCAATTCGTCGTACCAGGTCATCCCCCGATCGTCGCGCGCTGCCGGGGACCATGGCGTGCGAAGGGTGGATCTGTGGATAACGGGATGCGCGAAAGGGAGGACATCTGAAGCGACACGCCCGGGCGCTGCCTCTTAGGGAGGATTTCGGGGCCGTGAGGGCTGGGATGTCCTCCCTTTCGGACGAGGGGTGGACGGGAGGAGGCGGGTCAGCCGGTGGGTTCGGTGGGGTCGCCCTTGAGGTCGATGCTGATCTCGTCGGCGTCGAGGTTGCTGAGGGCGCCGGCGAGGACGTCGGCGCTGAAGGTGCCGTCGTCCCTGGCGTCGAGGAGGGCCGAGCGCTGCGCCCGGATGCGCTTCAGGCGCGCCGCCTTGTGCTCGTTGAAGGCCTCCGGGGTGCGCTCGGTCGTCGCGGGCGACGGCACCTGCTCGCCGGCTTCGTGCAGCAGCTCCAGCAGCCGGCGGCGCTCGTCGCGCTCGGCCTGGGGGTCGGCGGCGGCCGGCTTGACCAGGCGCAGCACGAGGCCCAGCGTCCCGCCCTGGAGCAGCAGAGAGCCCGCGGCGACGAGGAAGGCGATCAGCACCAGCACGTTGCGCCCCGGCGTATCCCCGGGGAGGCTCTGCGCGGCGGCGACGGTGACGGCTCCACGCATTCCGGCCCAGACCACGATCGTGCCCTCGCGCCAGCCGAGCGGCGCCCCGGTGAAGTAGTCGATGTCGGCGAGCGTCCGCCGCAACCGGGTGCCGAACCGGGCGAGGTTCTCCACGGTGAACCGACGCCGACGGCGGGCGACGCGGGCCCGCCAGCTCTTCGGATGGGCACGTGCGCGGTCGATGGCCGCCTGCACCTGCGGCGGCACGGCGACGACCGGACCCTCACCGGCGAGCCCCTCGGCCCCGGCCGCCGGGACCGGGAGGGACGAGCGGGAGCGGTCGGACGGGGCGGATCCGGTCCCCGGCAGCGCCGGCCGCTCGCCGCGCGCGATCGCGCCGCGCTCCAGCATCCGCTTGGTCGCCTCCGGGTCCTCCAGCCGCTCCTGCAGCCGGCTCAGCGTCGGCCGCATCCGCGCTCTGCGCCGGTTCCGCCTGGCCAGCAGTGCGAGCAGCGGCGCGACGAACGCCGCGCGCACCAGGATGGTCAGCACCAGCGCCGCGGCCGCGATGCCGAGGGCGGGCAGCACGCCGGCGTGGTCGTTCTGCACCTTCTGGACGATGCCGAACAGCTCCAGGCCCATCGTCAGGAAGATCAGCCCCTCCAGCACCAGCTCGACCGTCCGCCAGTTCTGGGCGTCGGAGAGCCGGTGCTCCGGCGAGAGCACCCGCGGCGCCCTGCTGCCGGTGATCAGACCGGCGACGACCGCGGCGACGAGCCCGGAGGCGCCGAGCGCCTCGGCGGGGATGGAGGCCAGGAAGGGCACCGTGAACGAGATCACCGTGTTGACCGTCGCGTCCGTGACCCGCGCCCGCACCACCAGGTTCAGCCGGCCGACCACGGCGCCGAAGACGACGGCCACGAGCACCGACCAGATGAAGGACAGCGTCACCGCGCCGATCGTGAACGTGGCGACGGCGGCCGCCGCGACCGCAGCCCGCAGCAGCACGAGCGCCGTGGCGTCGTTGAGCAGGCTCTCTCCCTCCAGGATCGCGACCACGCGCGGCGAGACGCCGGCGCGCTTGACGATCCCGGTCGCCACCGCGTCCGTCGGGCTCACGATCGCGCCGAGCGCGATGCCCCAGCCGATGCCGAGGCCGGGGATGATCCACGCGAAGAACAGGCCGAGCAGCACCGAGCTGACGATCACGAGCAGCACGGAGAGCCCGCCGATGGCGCCGAACTCCCTCCGGAAGTTCATCGACGGCATCGACACCGACGCCGAGTAGAGCAACGGCGGCAGCACCCCGGCGATGATCCACTCCGGCTCCAGCTCGAGCGCGGGAACGAACGGGAGGAAGCTGACCAGGATGCCGACCACGACGAGGATGAGCGGCGAGGCGACCCCGAACCGCGGGCCGAAGGTGGTCGCCGCGGCGATGGTCAGGACGGCCAGGACGCCGACGACCAGGAGCTCCTCCATCCCCCCGACCCCTTCCTACAGCACGATGTGCATCGCGCGGGCGGCGTCCGAGATCGAGCCGGAGAGGGAGGGGTAGACCGTGAACGCGCGCGCCACCTGGTCGACGGTGAGCCGGTGCTCCACGGCGAGCGCCAGCGGGAAGATCAGCTCGGACGCGCGTGGCGCCACGATCACGCCGCCGATCACCGTCCCGGAGCCGGTGCGGGCGAACAGCTTCACGAAGCCGTCCCTGATGCCCAGCATCTTCGCGCGCGGGTTGGACTTCAGCGGCAGCTTGTAGATGTCGCCCTGCGCGATGCCGTCCTCGATCTGCTTCTGGTTCCAGCCGACCGTCGCGATCTCGGGCTGGGTGAAGATGTTGGAGGTCACGTTGCGCAGCTCGATCGGGTTCACCGCGTCGCCCATCGCGTGGAAGACGGCGGTGCGGCCCTGCATCGAGGCGACGGAGGCCAGCGGCAGCAGGTCGGAGCAGTCGCCGGCCGCGTAGATGTTCGGGATGGACGTGCGGGCCACCCGGTTCACGCGGATGTGGCCGGACGGCGTGAGCTGCACGCCCGCCTCCTCCAGCCCGATGCCCGCGGTGTTCGGGATGGAGCCGACCGCCATCAGACAGTGCGTACCCTCGACGGTCCTGCCGTCGGTGAGCGTCGCGACGACGCCGTCCTCGGTGCGGACGACGGACTCGGCGCGCGACTTGGCGAGCACCTGCATGCCGTTGCGCTTGAAGACGTTCTCGATCACCCGGGCGGCGTCGGCGTCCTCGCCGGGCAGCACCTGGTCGCGCGAGGAGATCAGCGTCACCTTGGAGCCGAGCGCCGTGTACGCCGAGGCGAACTCCGCGCCGGTGACACCGGATCCGACGACGATCAGGTGCTCCGGCACCGAGCCGAGGTCGTAGAGCTGGGTCCAGGTGAGGATGCGCTCGCCGTCCGGCTCGGCCGACGACAGGATACGCGGGCTGGCGCCGACCGCGATGACGATCGTGTCCGCCTCCACCCGGTCGAAGTCGGTGCCGGAGTCGCCCTTGGCGGTGGAGACGATGACAGCGCTCGACCCGTCGAGGCGCCCCTCGCCGGTGACGATCCGCACGCCCGAGCGCACCAGCTCGGCCCGCATGTCCTCGGACTGCTGGCGCGCGAGGCCCATCAGCCGCTTGTTGACGGCGGCGAGGTTGACCGCGATCTCCGGCCGCACCGGCTTGCCGTGCTCGGTGCGCGAGAAGAACTGGACGCCGAGGTCGGCCGCCTCCGCGATGGAGTTGGTGGCCTCGGCCGTCGCGATCAGGCTCTTCGAGGGGACGACATCGGTGATGACGGCGGAGCCGCCGACGCCGGAGCGCTCGATCAGGGTGACGTCGGCGCCCAGCTGCGCGCCGGCGATCGCCGCCTCGTAGCCGCCGGGTCCACCGCCGAGCACGGCGATCCGCTGCTTCCGCTCGAATTCATAGGCCATGCCATCCATTCTTCCGTATGCCTGCACCGATGCGCAGACGCCCGTCCGTGTACCGGCCCGGGGTGCTCAGTAGAGTTGGCTCATGCTCGAAACCACTCAGAACCCGCTCGACGACCCGGCCACCGACCCGTTCGAGGTGGCGCGGGAGGCGGCGGCGCAGCTGGCGGAGAAGACCGGCGTCCCCCGCCACGACATCGCCCTCACGCTGGGCAGCGGCTGGGGCAAGGCGGCCGACCTGATCGGCGAGACCGTCGCGACTGTCCCGGCGACCGAGATCGTCGGCTTCAGCACGCCGGCCCTGGAGGGCCACGTCGGCACCCTCCGCTCGATCCGGCTCCCGAACGGCAAGCACGCGCTCGTGATCGGCGCCCGCACGCACTACTACGAGGGGCACGGCGTCCGCCGCGTCGTCCACAGCGTCCGCACCGCAGCGGCCGCCGGGGCGACGACGATGATCCTCACCAACGGCGCCGGCGGCATCAAGGAGCACTGGAAGCCGGGAACGCCCGTCCTGATCAGCGACCACATCAACCTGACCGCGGACTCGCCGCTCGAGGGCGCGACGTTCATCGACCTGACGGACCTGTACTCGTCGCGGCTGCGCGCGGTCGCGAAGTCGATCGAGCCGAGCCTGGACGAGGGCGTCTACACGCAGTTCCGCGGCCCGCACTACGAGACGCCGGCCGAGGTGCAGATGGCGAAGGCCATCGGCGGCCACATCGTCGGCATGTCCACCGCGCTGGAGGCGATCGCCGCCCGCCAGGCCGGGATGGAGATCCTCGGAATGTCGCTCATCACGAACCTGGCCGCCGGCATCCAGAAGACGCCGCTCAGCCACCAGGAGGTCATCGACGCCGGCCGCGAAGCCGAGCCGGTGATCAGCGCCCTGCTCGCCCAGATCGTGGAGGCGCTGTGAGCGACACCGAGCAGGTCATCGCCGACGCCCGCGCCTGGCTCGCACAGGACCCCGACCCGGAGACCCGCCAGGAGCTCGAGTCGCTGATCGTCGCGGCCGAGTCCGGCTCGGCCGAGGCCGTCGCCGACCTGCACTCCCGCTTCGACACCCGGCTCGCCTTCGGCACGGCCGGCCTGCGCGGCGAGATCGCGGCCGGACCGAACCGGATGAACCGGGTGCTGGTCGCGCAGGCGGCCGCCGGGTTCGCCCGCTGGCTGCTCGAGCACGCCGAGGGCGGCACGCCGTCGGTCGTGATCGGCTACGACGGCCGCAAGAACTCGGACGTGTTCGCGCGGGACACCGCCGAGCTGATGGCCGGTGCCGGGGTGCGCGCCGTGCTGCTGCCGCGGCTGCTGCCGACGCCGGTGCTGGCGTTCGCGGTCCGCCACCTCGACGTGAGCGCGGGCGTGATGGTCACCGCGAGCCACAACCCGCCGAACGACAACGGCTACAAGGTCTACCTGGGCGGCGCGGACAACGGCTCCCAGATCGTCTCGCCGACGGACGCCGAGATCGCCGCGCACATCCTGGAGGTGGCGCAGGGCAGCGTCGCCGACCTGCCGCGCTCCGAGCAGTACGAGGTCGCCGGCGAGGACGTCGAGCGCGCGTACATCGACGCGACCGCCGCGGTCGCGACCACGACGGCCCCGCGCGACGCCGTCTCGTTCGCGTACACCGCGATGCACGGCGTCGGCTGGCGCACCGCCCAGGCCGTGTTCCAGGCGGCCGGGTTCGCGGAGCCGACCGTCGTCGTCGCCCAGCGCGACCCCGACCCGGCGTTCCCGACCGTCGCGTTCCCGAACCCGGAGGAGCCGGGCGCGATGGATCTGGCGTTCGCCACCGCGCGCGAGGCGGGCGTCGACCTTATCATCGCGAACGACCCGGACGCCGACCGGCTCGCCGTCGCCATCCCCGACCCCGCCTCCGCGGACGGCTACCGCCGGCTCAGCGGGAACGAGGTCGGAGCGCTGCTCGGCTGGCGCGCCGCGGAGCTCGCCACGGCGACGGCCGGCGACGCCGCGCCGTCCGGGGCGCTGGCCTGCTCGGTCGTCTCCTCCCCCGCTCTCGCCGCCGTGGCCGCGGCCTACCACCTGGACTTCGCGGACACGCTGACCGGTTTCAAGTGGGTCTCCCGCGCCCCCGGCCTCATCTACGGCTACGAGGAGGCGCTCGGCTACCTGGTGAACCCGGGGACGGTGCGCGACAAGGACGGTATCTCGGCCGCGACCGCGCTGCTCGACCTGGTGAACACGCTCGCCGCGGAGGGCAGGACGCTCGCCGACCAGCTGGACGCGTTCGCCGAGCGGTTCGGCTTCTTCGCGAGCGACCAGATCTCGATCCGGGTCACCGACCTCTCCCGCATCGGCGAGATCATGTCGGCCCTGCGGTCCGCGCCGCCCGCGCGCCTCGGCGAGGTGGCGGTGGAGCGCATCGACGACCTGAGCGACGGCTTCGAGGGGCTGCCGCCGAGCGACGTGCTGCGCATCCGTCTCGCGGACGGCTCTCGGGTCATGGTCCGCCCGTCCGGGACCGAGCCGAAGCTCAAGATCTACATCGACGCGTCGAGCGACGACGGCACCGTCGCCGAGCGCCGCGCGACCGCGACCGCCCGCGTCGCCGCCCTCGCCGACGCCATGCGCGCCCTCACCCGCTGACCAGCCGCCGAGCACAGGGAAACCGTCACGAATCCGCCCGTTTCGCGACGGTTTCCCTGGGCCCGCGGGCCTGGACGTAGGCCGCGGGGCGCGGGGAGCGGGCGGCGTAGCCGAGGAGGAAGGCTGCGAGGGCGAGGACCGTGACGACGGCGCCGGCCACGGGGACGGCGACCGCGCCGCCGGCGGCGAGCGCCAGCGTGCCGATGGGAGGCGCGATGGCGATGCCGACGTACATCGCCGTCGAGTACCAGGACAGTGCCAGCGCCGAGCTCTCCGGGTCCACGTTCACGAGCCGGTGCTGCACCGGGATCGCGATGGCGAAGGCGGCGACGCCCCAGATCGCGAACACCACGATGGATGCGGCGAACGACGCCTCCGCGAACGGCAGGGCGATCAGGGCGACCGCCTGCCCGGCGAGCGCCACGACGGCGACCCTGCGGTTGCCGAAGCGGTCGGTGAACGGCCCGGCGACCGCGTTCCCGGCCACCCCGGCCACGCCGTACGCCAGCAGCAGGACGGCCAGCAGCGTCCCCGAGCCGCCCGTGGAGGCGCGGGTGACGGCGGCGGAGAAGATGTAGACGATGTTGAACCCCGCGACCATCAGCAGCGTGGTCGCGAGCGGCGCGACGACGCGCAGGTCGGCGAGCGGAGCGAGCCTGCGCCGCAGCGACACCGTTGCCGAGGTGGGCACGCCCGTGACCAGCAGCGGGATGGCCGCCACCAGCAGCACGCCGATCGCGACGATGCACCACATCGCGAACCGCCAGCCGGCGATGCCGCCGAGCGCGGTGCCGAGCGGCGAGCCGACCGCGGTCGCCAGGGTGAACCCCGCACCGACGAGCGCGAGCGCGCGCCCGCGCGTCTCCGGTGCGGCGAGCGAGGCGGCGGCCGCGGTCGCCGTCGGCACCAGGGCGGCGCCGCCGATGCCCGCGATCGACCGGCCGGCGATGAAGACCCCGAGGTTCGGCGCGAGCGCCGCGACGGCGGTCCCGGCGGCGAAGACGGCCAGCCCTACGGCCATCAGAGCCGCCCGCGGAACGCGCGGCAGCAGGATGGACACCGCGGGCGCCGCGACGGCGACGAGCAGCGAGTAGATCGTGATCGAGTAGCTGACCGCCTCCGCGGTCGATCCCAGTCCGGCCGCGACCCGCGGCAGCAGCCCGGCGATGACGAACGCGTTGGTGCCGACCACGAACATCGCGGCCGCCAGGACCACGAGCTTCAGGGTCGCTCCGCGGTATGATTGTTCGACGAGTGTCATACCGTCACGGTACGACTATTGTTCGATCATTGTCAAACAGTTTTTTCGAGGCGCCCGCATGACCGACTACCCCGTTCCCGACATCGAGGATGTGGAGCTGGTGGATGTGCTGCGCGCGGTCGCCGATCCGATCCGCCTCCAGATCGTGCGCGCCCTCGCGGACGGCCGCCCGCATCCCAAGTCGATGACCGAGTGGGGCGTCGACGTGCAGAAGTCGACGATGGCCCACCACTTCAAGACGCTGCGCGAGGCCGGCATCACGCGCACCATCGTCAGCGGGCGCACCCACGAGATCCAGCTGCGCCGCGAGGAGCTCGACGCCCGCTTCCCCGGGCTGATCGACGCCCTGACGTCGCAGGCGACGCCGGCCCCGTGACGGGCGCGCTCTAGCCCAGCGCCTCGTCGAGCTTCTGCTCGAGCTCGTCCAGGTCGAAGTAGTTCTGCACCACGATCACGTCGGCGTTCGTCTTGCCGATCCGGTCCACCAGCTCGGGCGAGGTCAGGATGATCTGCGCGTCGGCGGCGGCGGTCGCGATCGAGGCGGCGTCCGCCGCCGTCACGTCCGCGTCCAGGCCGAGCCGGTCGAGGACGCGCTCCGCGTTCACCTTGAGGATGCCGGACGTGCCGACACCGACGCCGCAGATGGCGACGATCTTCACCGCGCCGCCTCCTCCTCGGTGAGCGTCAGGATGCGCTGCACCTCCTCGACGTCGGTCGCCGCCGCGAGCGCGGGGATCGATTGCGGGTCGTTGAAGACATTCGCCAGCTCGGCGACGCTCGTCACGTGCGCCTCCGGGGTCGTCACCGCGAGGCCGAGGACGACCGAGACCGGGTCGTTGTGCGGGTGGCCGAACACCACGGGCTCGTCCAGGATGACGACGGACAGGCCGTCGTGGTTCACGTCCGGCCCGGGACGCGCGTGCGCCAGGGCGAGGCCGGGCGCGATCACGATGTAGGCGCCGAACTCCTCGATCACCTGGACCATCCGGGCCGAGTAGCCCTGCTCGGTCGCGCCGGAGCGTGCGAGCGCCTCACCGGCCAGTTCCACCGCCTCGCGCCAGTCGGCGGCGTGGGCCCCGACGGTCACGGCGGAAGCAGGCAACGGTGGCAGTGGCATGGTTCCAGCGTATCGCCAGAGGGGTCAGGAACCCTCGAAACCCGCTGTGATGATCTCGGCGAGCTCCTCACGCTCCTCCACCGGCAGGAAGGAGCCGGCGGCGGCGTTCAGCTGGAAGATCTCCAGGTCGGTGCGGTCGTAGGCGAACGCGTCGGCGAGGATGCTCAGCTCCCTGGTGAGGGTGGTCCCGCTCATCAGGCGGTTGTCGGTGTTCACCGTCACCCGGAAGCCGAGCTGGTAGAGCAGGTCGAACGGGTGGTCGAGGATGTCGTCGCCCCAGGCCGCGATCGCGCCGGTCTGCAGGTTCGAGGTCGGGCTGGTCTCCAGCGCGATCTCGCGGTCCTTCACCCACTGCGAGAGCGTGCCGAGCGTCACGTAGGTGTTCTCGTCGTCCTGGCGCTCGACCGTGATGTCCTCGGCCAGGCGCACGCCGTGACCGAGGCGCAGCGCGCGGCCGTCGAGGAGGGCGCTGCGGATGCTGTCCAGTCCGTCGGCCTCGCCCGCGTGCACCGTGGTCGGGAAGAACTGCGCGGCGAGGTAGTCGAACGCGGCGCGGTGGTTCGAGGGCGGGAAGCCCGCCTCCGGCCCCGCGATGTCGAAGCCGACGGCGCCGCGGTCGCGGTGGCGGACAGCGAGCTCGGCGATCTCCAGGCCGCGGTCGTTGTGGCGCATCGCCGTGATCAGCTGGCCGACGCGGATGCGCTTGCCGGTCTCGCGGACATCCAGGATGCCCTGCTCGATGCCGTCCTGCACGGCCTCGACCGTCTCGTCCAGGCTGAGCCCGCGCGACAGGTGCTGCTCGGGGGCCCAGCGGATCTCGCCGTAGACGACGCCGTCCGCGCCGAGGTCCTGCACGAACTCGCGCGCGACGCGGGTCAGCCCCTCGCGGGTCTGCATCACCGCGGTGGTGAGGTCGAACGTCTTCAGGTACTCCACGAGGGAGCCGGAGTTGGACTTCTCGCCGAACCAGGCGGCGAGCGCGGAGGCGTCGCTCGCCGGAAGCTCCAGGCCGATCTCGTCCGCGAGCTCCAGCACGGTCGACGGGCGCAGGCCGCCGTCCAGGTGGTCGTGCAGCGAGACCTTGGGGAGCGCCCCGATGTCCGTCCCGTCCGCCAGCGTGTAGGTACCGTTCTCGTTCGCGCTCATGTCCTTCAATCTACTGGTGGTCTCGTGCCCGCGGCCAACCGCGTTGTGCGGTCAGGAGATGCGGTCGGCGATGAGCGGCGTGCGCTCGAAGGGGGTGCCGGCGGGGGCGATCCGGTAGGCGCCTTCGACGGCCTCGAGCGCGCGCTCGAAGCGGGCGGGCTCGTCCGCCGACAGCGTGAACAGCGGCTGGCCGGCGCGGACGGTGTCGCCCGGCTTCGCGTGCAGGTCGACGCCCGCCGCGTGCTGAACCGGGTCCTGCTTGCGCGCGCGTCCCGCGCCCAGCCGCCAGGCCGCGATCCCGAACGGGAGGGCCTGCTGCTCGACCAGGATGCCGTCCTGCTCCGCGACGACGGTGTGCGTCTCCTTCGCGACCGGCAGCGCGGCGTCGGGGTCGCCGCCCTGGGCGCGCACGGTCTCGCGCCACTTGTCCATCGCGCGGCCGTCCTTCAGCGCGGCCTCGACGTCGGCGTCCGGCTTGCCCGCGAGCGCCAGCATCTCGCGCGCGAGCGCGATCGTCAGCTCGACGATGTCGGCGGGGCCGCCGCCGGCGAGCACCTCGACCGACTCCCGCACCTCGTTGGCGTTGCCGATGGCGAGGCCGAGCGGCACGTTCATGTCGGTCAGCAGCGCGGACGTCGCGACGCCGGCGTCCGTTCCGAGCTCGACCATCGTGCGGGCCAGCTCGCGGGACTGCTCGATGTCCTTGAGGAACGCGCCGGAGCCGAACTTCACGTCCAGCACCAGGGCGCCCGTGCCCTCCGCGATCTTCTTGGACATGATCGAGGACGCGATCAGCGGGATGGCCTCGACCGTCCCCGTGATGTCGCGCAGCGCGTACAGCTTGCCGTCGGCCGGGGCGAGGCCGGAGCCGGCGGCGCAGATGACGCCGCCCTGGTTGCGCAGCTGCTCGAACATCTCCTCGTTGCTGAGGTTCGCGCGCCAGCCGGGGATGCTCTCCAGCTTGTCGAGCGTGCCGCCGGTGTGGCCGAGGCCGCGGCCGGAGAGCTGCGGGACGGCGACGCCGAAGGAGGCGACGAGCGGCATCAGCGGGAGCGTGATCTTGTCGCCGACGCCTCCGGTGGAGTGCTTGTCGGCAGTCGGCTTGCCGAGGCCGGAGAAGTCCATCCGCTCGCCGGAGGCGATCATGGCGAGCGTGAGGTCCTTGATCTCGCGCCTGCTCATCCCATTGAGGAAGATGGCCATCGTCATCGCGGACATCTGCTCGTCGGCCACGTAGCCGCGCGTGTACGCGTCCACCAGCCAGTCGATCTCGGCGGTGCTCAGCTCACCGCGGTCGCGCTTGGTCCTGATCAGATCGACGGCGTCGAACGCCTCGACTCCTGCTGCGGTCACGCCTGGGTTCCTGTTCCGTCGTTCTCGTGCTCCGCCGCGTAGGCGGCGAGCTGGCGCGGCCCGAACGCGTCGGGCAGCACCTGGTCGATGGTCTTGATGCCGGAGACGGTCTCCAGCAGCATCCCGTCGGCCGAGTGCTCGTACAGCAGCTGACGGCAGCGCCCGCACGGCATGAGGGTCGCCCCGTCGCCGTCCACGCACGTGAACGCGACGAGGTGGCCGCCGCCGGACATCGCCAGCGCGGAGACCAGGCCGCACTCGGCGCACAGCGTCACGCCGTAGCTGGCGTTCTCGACGTTGCAGCCGCTGACGATGCGGCCGTCGTCGACGAGGGCCGCGGCGCCGACCGGGAACTTCGAGTACGGGACGTACGCGTGCGACATCGCTTCGACGGCCGCGGTGCGCAGCGCCTCCCAGTCGATGGACGCCGCTGCCGGATTCACGGTGCTCATGACTTGATGTACGGCTTCCCGTCGGCCGCCGGCGCCCGCGAGAGGCCGACGAGCCCAGCGACGGCGGCGATGGTGATCACGTACGGCAGCATCAGCATGAACTCGCTCGGAACCGGTGAGCCCATGATGCTGAGCACGTTCTGCAGGTTGGACGCGAAGCCGAACAGCAGCGCCGCGAGGGTGGCCCGGATCGGGTCCCAGCGTCCGAAGATCACGGCCGCGAGGGCGATGAAGCCCTGACCGGCGGTCATCTCCTTGGAGAAGGCGCCCACCGAGCCGAGCGTGAAGTATGCACCGCCGAGGCCGGCCACCGCGCCCGCGAGGGAGACGTTCCAGAACCGGGTGCCGTTGACGTTGATGCCGACGGTGTCCGCCGCCTCCGGGTGCTCGCCGACCGAGCGGAGGCGCAGACCCCAGCGGGTCTTGAACAGGCCGAACCAGACCAGGAAGATCGCGACGTACATCAGGTACTCGATGATCGTCTGGTCGAACAGCACCTTGCCGATCACCGGGATGTCGCTGAGGACCGGGATGGGCCAATTCGGCAGCCGCGGCGGGTGGTTCAGCTTGGCCGGGTCGGCGGCGAGCACCTGCGAGTACAGGAAGCTCGTCAGGCCGGTGACCAGCACGTTGAGCACGACACCGACGATCACCTGGTCCACCAGGTACTTGATCGAGAACGCGGCGAGCACGAACGACACCAGCACGCCGGCGATCATCGCGGCGAACAGGCCCACGACCCAGCTGCCGGTGAGCGTCGCGGTCATCGCCGAGACGAACGCGCCGGCGAGCAGCTGGCCCTCGATGGCGACGTTCACGACACCGCCGCGCTCCGAGATCACGCCGCCCAGCGCACCGAAGACGAGCGGGACGGAGAGCGTGATCGTGCCGAGCAGCAGGCCGGTGACCGGGACCGGGAGCTGGCCGGAACCGGCCCAGGCGAGGAAGCCGAACATGAAGATCAGGGCGAAGAGCACGACCATCCAGATCGGCGTCTTGCGCGCCTTCCAGGAGAACCACGCGCTCACCGCGGTCAGCACGGCGAGCAGGATGGTGACGACGATCGTCGTCGCGAACGCGTCCACCGTGAGGTTCGGCAGCTTGATCGCGTCGCCGGCCTCGGAGAACCGGAACGTGCTCTCGCCGTGACGGGGGAACCCGAAGAACAGGATCAGGCTGAGCAGCACGAAGACGCCGAAGGCGATCGGCGCCTTCCAGGACCGGATCTCGGCCTTCTCGAGGACGATCGGCGAGGAGTCGGGGATGACGGGGGCCGCAGCGCTCACTTGGCCTCCACCTCCTTCGTGACGATGGGACGCGGTCTCCGGGGCGCGCTCCCCGGCGTCGGCAGGCGGAAGATCGCCCGCACCAGCGGCGGCGCGGCGACGAAGAGGACGATCAGCGACTGCATGACCAGGACGATGTCGATCGGGATGTCGTTGGCGGCCTGGATGGTGAAGCCACCGGCCTTCAGCGCACCGAACAGCAGACCCGCGATGAAGACGCCCCACGGCCGCGAGCGGCCGAGCAGCGCCACCGTGATGGCGTCGAAGCCGATGCCGGCGTCCACACCGGAGCTGATGCCTTGCGGGAAGACGCCGAGCGCCTGGCTCGCACCGGCGATGCCGACGAGGCCACCGGCGATGAGCATCGCGTACACGTAGACGTTCTTGACGTTGATGCCGGCGACGCGCGCCGCGTTCGGGTTCTCGCCGACGGCGCGGAACCGGAAGCCGAGGCTCGACCGGTTGATCAGCCACCACACCAGCACGGTCGCGCCGACGACGACGACGAACGCCCAGGTGACGTTGTACTGGTCGCCGAACAGCGGCGGGAACACGGCGTTCGGGTGGATGGCCGGCGCCTTCGGGTTGTTCGAGCCCGGCGCCTGCAGCAGGCCCTGCGTGCGCAGCATGTACGCGACGAGATAGAACGCGATGTAGTTGAGCATGATCGTCACGATCACCTCGTGCGCGCCCGTCCTCGCCTTCAGCAGGCCGACGATGCCCGCCCAGATCGCGCCGCCCGCGATGCCGGCGACGATCGCCAGCACCAGGTGGATGACCGGCGGCAGGTTCCAGGAGAAGCCCACCCACGCGGACGCGGCGGCGGCGATCAGGATCTGCCCCTGGCCACCGATGTTGAACAGGCCGACGCGGAACGCGAGCGCGACGCCGAGACCGCTGACGATGAGCGGCGTCGCGAACGACAGCGTCTCCGTCAGCGGGCGGATGCCCGCGGCGAACGTCGGGCGGCGGAAGTTGTAGATCGCGCCCTGGAACATCGACACGTAGGCGTTGGAGACGGAGGTCCAGATCGCCGAGAACGTGTCGCCGGGCCGGGCGAAGAAATACCCGGCGGCCTTCTGCACGCCCGGGTCCGTGACCGCGATCAGGATGGCGCCGACGACGAGCGCCAGCACGACGGCCAGGATCGAGATGACCACCGGGCCGCCCATGATGTCCCGGATCGCCTTGTTCCAGCGGTCGTCGTTCTCCGGCTTGCCGGTGGACGGGGACGGCTGCGCGGGCTGCGCCGGCGCGGCGGGCGCTCCTGCTGTCGGGGTCCCGGTCATGCTGCTGCTCCTGCCTGCTCCGGCGCCTCGCCGGCCATCATGAGGCCGAGGACGTCACGCGAGGTGTCGCCCGGCACGATTCCAACGATCCCCCCGCGGTACATCACGGCGATGCGGTCCGCCAGCGCAGCGACCTCGTCCAGCTCGGTCGAGACGACGATCACGGGCACGCCGGAGTCGCGGGTCTCCACGATCCGCTTGTGGACGAACTCGATCGAGCCCACGTCCAGGCCGCGCGTCGGCTGCGCCGCGACGAACAGCCGCAGGTCGCGGCTCAGCTCGCGTGCGAGGACGACCTTCTGGGCGTTGCCGCCGGAGAGCCTGCCGACCTTCTGGTCGATGGACTGGGTGCGCACGTCGAACTCGCGCACCTTCTCCTCCGCGAAGTCCTTGAGGTACGAGAACTGGATGTTGCCCGCCTTCACGAACGGCTCCCCCGTCGAGCGGTCGAGCATCAGGTTCTCCTGGATGCTGAACTCGCCGACCAGGCCGTCCTCGTTGCGGTCCTCCGGCACGAAACCGACGCCGGCGTCGAGCACCTTGCGCGGGCTGCGGCCCTGGATGGGCTTGCCGTCGAGCAGGATCTCGCCCTCCACGCGCGGCTGCAGGCCGAGGATCGCCTCGGTCAGCTCGGTCTGCCCGTTGCCCTGAACGCCCGCGATCGCGAGGATCTCGCCCGCGCGCACCTCGAAGCTCACCTTGTTGACCACCAGCTGGCCGATCGGGTCGATCACCGACAGGTCCTTCACCACGAGCGCGGCGTCGCCCGGCGTCGCCGGCGCCTTCTCCACGGTCAGGGACACGGCACGGCCGACCATCATCGACGCCATCTCGGCGTTGGTGGCGGTGGGCTCGGTCTCGCCGATCACCTTGCCGAGGCGGATGACGGTGATCCGATCGGCGACCTCGCGCACCTCGCGCAGCTTGTGCGTGATGAAGACGATGGCGGTGCCCTGCTCCTTGAGCTGGCGCATGATCGCCATCAGCTCATCGGTCTCCTGCGGGGTCAGCACGGCGGTCGGCTCGTCGAAGACGAGCACCTTCGCGTTCTGGGACAGCGCCTTGATGATCTCCACGCGCTGCTGCAC
>NZ_JBQCGZ010000081.1:0-6353 GCF_051955155.1 Leifsonia sp. | reverse complement strand
CAACATCTCGAAGCTGAGGGACGCGGTCGGCGTGATCCCGAGCGCGTCGCTCACCGTCGTCGGCGACTCCGACCAGTCGATCTACGCGTTCCGCGGCGCGGACATCCGCAACATCGTCGAGTTCGAGCGCGACTTCCCCGGCGCGAAGGTCGTGCTGCTCGAGCAGAACTACCGCTCGACGCAGAACATCCTGAGCGCGGCGAACGCGGTGATCGCGAACAACTTCGACCGCAAGGACAAGAACCTCTGGACGGCGGTCGGCGACGGCGAGAAGATCGTCGGCTACACCGGCTACTCGGGACACGACGAGGCGCAGTTCGTGGCGGACGAGATCGAGAAGCTGCACGCGGCCGGCACGGACTACAAGGACATCGCGGTCTTCTACCGCACCAACGCGCAGACGCGTGCGCTGGAGGAGATCTTCATCCGCTCGGCGCTGCCGTACAAGGTGATGGGCGGCACCAAGTTCTACGAGCGCGCCGAGATCAAGGACGCGATGGCGTACCTGATCACCGTCGCGAACCCGGACGACACCCTGGCGCTGCGCCGCATCCTGAACACTCCGAAGCGCGGGATCGGGCCGGCCACGGAGACGCAGCTCGCGAGCTACGCCGAGGACAACGGGATGACCTTCCGCGAGGCGATGCGCGACGCCGGCTCGCTCGGCCTCGGCCCGAAGGTGACGGCGGCGATCCTGCAGCTCTCCGGCCTGCTCGACGAGGCCTCCGCGAAGGTTGACCCGCAGAACCCGGCCGGCGTCTCGCCGGTGGCCGACGTGCTGACCTTCCTGCTCGACGGCAGCGGCTACCTGGAGGTGCTCCGCAACAGCAGGGACCCGCAGGACGAGGCCAGGGCGGAGAACGTCGACGAGCTCGTCGCCGTGACGCGCGAGTTCGCGCGCAACAACCCGGAGGGGACCCTGGTCGACTTCCTGACCGAGGTCTCGCTGGTCGCCGCCGCCGACGAGATCGACGACTCGAGCGGTGCCGTGTCCCTGATGACGCTGCACACCGCGAAGGGCCTCGAGTACGACGCGGTCTTCCTCACCGGCATCGAGGAGGACCTGCTCCCGCACCGGATGTCCGCGAACGAGCCGGGCGGCCCCGCCGAAGAGCGCCGGCTGTTCTACGTCGGCATCACGCGCGCCAAGAAGCGCCTGTTCCTCTCGCTCGCGATGACCCGCGCGCAGTTCGGCGAGACCGCCGTCGCCATGCCCAGCCGGTACCTTCAAGAGATCCCCGCAGACCTCATCGAGTGGCGCCAGTCGCCGGGGGCGGCGAACGGCCGCGGTGGCACCCAGTCCCGTGCGCTCAACGCCCGCCGGCCCGGCCTCGGCAGCGGGTCGGGCGGTCGCTGGAACGAGAGCTTCGGCTCCGGGGGCTTCAGCGCGCCCGCCGAGCGGCCGAAGGCCGAGTGGCCGAACCAGGTCACCGGCAAGGTGCGCGACAACGGGGACCTGGAGCTCGCGGCGGGCGACCGCATCCGCCACGCCGACTTCGGCGAGGGCCGCGTCACGAACGTGACCGGCGAGGGCGCCAAGCGGGTCGCCCACGTCCAGTTCGAGAAGGTGGGCGCGAAGAAGCTCCTCATCAAGATCGCTCCGATCGACAAGCTGTGAGGGCCTCCGGGCTCTCGTCGATGAGCGTCGAGGTCGGTTTCCGGGCGGCGGCCGCGGTCGCCCTTCCCCTGCTGGTGCTGCTGGCCGTCGGGCGGCTGGACCTGGCCGCGTACGCGACGTTCGGAGCGTTCACGGCGCTGTACGGACGGAACGAGCCGTATCGCCTACGGCTGCGCAGCGTGAGCGTCGCCGGCGCCGCGCTGCTGGTCAGCATCGCGCTGGGCGTCGTCGTCGCCTCCCTGGGCGAGCCGCTGTGGCTGCTGGCGGTTCTGCTCGTCGTGGTCGTGGCGGGCGGAACGTTCCTCTCCTCCGGCTTCCAGCTGCTTCCCGCGCAACCGCTGTTCTTCGTGTTCGCGCTGCTGGTCTGTGCGGCCATCCCGACCCCGGCCGCCGAGATCCTGCCGCGCATCGCGCTCGCCGTCGTCGTGGCCGCGTTCTCCTGGCTGCTCACCATGTCGGGCTGGCTGGTCCGCCGCTTCGCGGCGCGTGCTGGCGACCGGGGCTCCCGCGCATCGGTGCTCCTCAAGGACCTGCGGCGCCGGCCGGCCGTCGACCGTACGGTGCTCACCGACCCGCGCGTGTGGCTGACCGTGGCGCAGAACGTGCTGGGCGTCCTGATCGCCGGGGGAGTGGCCGTGCTGTTCGGCTTCGGTCACGCCTATTGGGCGGTGGTGAGCCTGGTGGCGGTCATCCCGCCCGCCCGGGCTGCTCATTCGATCTCGCGCTCGCTGCACCGCATCATCGGAACAGTCGTCGGCGTCGGCGTCACGGCGGTCATCCTGGTGTGGTCGCCGCCGCCGATCGTCGTCATCCTGGTGATCGTCGTCTGCCAGTTCTTCGCCGAGATGCTCGTCGGCCGGCACTACGGGACCGCACTGGTCTTCATCACGCCGATGGCGCTCTCCGTGTCCCATCTGGCCACCCCGGCGCCGCTGAGCACGCTCGTGGTGGACCGGGTGCTCGAGACCGTGCTCGGCGCCGGAGTCGGCATCGTGCTCGTCCTGCTCGCGCGCTGGCTGGAGCGCACGCGCGGTCTGGCTCCCTGAGATCCCACCCTGCCCCGGCGAGCGTGTCCGGCCGGTACGTTGCGCGCGTTCTCGAGCGGGAACGGACGTACCGCGACGGGTCAGTCGGCCGGCGGCGCGGGCGCTGGCGCGGGGGCCGCGCGCCGCAGGCGCCGCAGGTAGGCGTCGCGGGCGGCGTGGCGCAGACGGAGCGGGAGCCGCGGGTACACCGCCGCGGTCAGCCGCATCCTCTTCTCGAACCGCGCGCGCTCCTTCTCGGTCCAGCGCAGCCGGAACTGATCCCGCACCGAGGGCGGCAGCAGCCCGGCGGTCACCAGTCGCGCGTCCGGCAGCAGGGCCCGCATCCAGAGCGGCACTCCGGATGGTTTCAGGATCTGCCGGGAGATCTCGAGCGTCGCTGCGTTGACCCGCAGCCCCGCGATCATGTCCTGCCAGTACACCTCGAAATCCTCGACGGTGGCCGGCCAGCGCTCGGCTGGCACCTGCAGGTTGATCCCCAGGCCGCGGAACTCCCGGTAGGCCGCCTCGGCCTCCCCGGCCGGCAATGCCCCGAACACGCGCGCGTGCAGGTCCAGCATCGTGCGGTACAGGGTCGCGGAGACCCAGAGCTGGAGGCTGGGATCGAAGGCGTTGTACGCCGGGCCGCTGCCGTCCTCCCGGCCGCGGACCGGGACGTGCGCCCTGTTCACCTGCCTGCGCACGACCGCGAACTCCTCCGGGGTCGCGAACAGTCCCGCCGTCAGGAAGGTCATGGTGGCGTGGAAGCGGTCCATCACCCGGTTGGCGAAGTCGCTGTGCTCCGCGACGCCCCTGCCGATGGCCGGGTGCGCGATCTGGAGCAGCAGAGCGCAGCCGCCGCCCGCCACCACGATGCTCTCGGCCGCGATGCGCCGCAGCGGGCTGGTCTCGGTTCGCCGATCCGTGTCCACCCGTCCATGCTGCCCGGCGCTCCTGAACGTGTGCGGTGCGCGCGCCGGTCAGCGCTGTCCCGGCGGGGGAGAGGGTGCCCGCGTGCCCCGTGATCACGGCCGCCTCCCGTCCTCGGCAGGGAGGAAGGTGGACCGGCGCAGTGGGCGGCGCGGCCGGCGGCGACCGAGCAGGACGAGGGCTATGCCGATCAGCGCGATCGCCCCGGCGAGGCTCGCGGGCAGCAGGACATCCGACGCTCCGGTGTCCGCCAGTCGTGCCGTGCGGACGACCGCAGGCGTGGCCGGTGTCGGCGTCGTCACGACAGGCGCGCGGGCCACGGTGACCTCGGACGCGATCCCGAACGCCGACTGCCACTCCCTGATGCGTCCGCCGCCCTGGTCGGACGGCGTCCGGGACGGGTCGATGCGTTCGGTCCACACGTAGTAGCCGGCGTCCGGGAGCTCGCAGCCCGGGGTGTCGTACTCGCCGGGGCCGGTGACGACCGTCTCGACCACGCAGACCTGCGGCGCCCCCTCGGGGACGGCGGGAGCCTGATGGACCGGATCGGCGAACGGCCCGTGCAGCGTGCTCTCGACGACCGCCTCGACCGGCGCGAGCCCGTCCTCGCTCCGCCGGACGCCCCACGACGGCAGCAGCCCGTCGCCGGCGTCCACGGAGACCGTCAGCCGGTCCGCGATCACCGTGCCCGGGGCGGCGGTGGCGGCGCTCGTGACCGTCTCGACGCGGGGCTGGAACGGCAGCGGTGACGGGCCGGACGCCGATGCCTCGCCGTGCGCCTCGGCCGTCGCCGGTGTCGCGACGAGCACGGCCTGCGCGTCGTCGCGCGGAACGGCGACGGTGATCGCGGAACCGTACGGCAGCGACTCTAGCGTTGCGTCGGCGGAGATCGAGACGGTCGGGTCCGTCCCGGTGGGATGGACGGGGATGTCGGTGCCGGTCCGGACGTCCGCCACGCTCGATCCGTCATCGAAGGTGGCCCCCTCGAGCGTCACGTGCGCAGCGTGGGCCCCCGGTGCCAGCTGCTCGGTCCCGCCGAGCCGGTCGACCGTCAGCTCGACGCGCAGGCGGCCCGCTCCGGTCTCCGCGAGCTCCATCACCAGGTCGGCGTGCACGCCGGTCGACGCCAGTCGCTCCGCCTCGTCCGCCATCTGCCTCGCCCGTGCGAGCACGGCGGCGGCGTCGCCCTCGGCGCGGGCGGCGACCTCCTCCGCCGTGTGGCCGCCGAGGCCGGCGATCAGCCAGGTCGCCACCTGGCCGGCGGCGGCGGTGAGCCGATCGCCCGTTCCCGCCCACGTCCGCGAGACGTAGGCGAGCCGGGCGGACTGCTCCGGGGTGTACCAGCCGAGCGAGGCGCCGTCCCGGTAGTCGAGCACGTGCCCGGTCGGGCTCTCCTTGCCGGCGTTCAGGCAGAATCCCTGCGTGCCGTCGTCGAGCCGGTAGGTGCCGAGCCACCAGCCGTCGCTGGACAGGTACCCCGGCCCGTGGCCGACGCCCGCGCGGGCGCGGGCGGGGGAGGCGGTCGCGACTCCGTTCACGACGGAGAGGAAGACGGCCAGCCCGGCCAGGGCGATGGACGTGATGAGGTGCGTCATTCGGTTCGTCATGCGCACCAGGCTCGCCGCGGGCGGAGAGCCGGAGGCCGCAGGCGGCGAATCTGTGGAGAAGCGGTCCGGCCGACGCGGCTGTGGGGGACCGACGGATTCGGGCTGTTCAGGCGGACGCGCTAAAGTTCTCCTGGCGAATTTATCTCGGCGTCGAGCTATTCTCCCGCCGTACCGCCCAGGAGATAACAGCCGGAAGCGTCACGAACGTGCCGGACCATCAGCGGATTGGATAACCGTGGATCTATACGAGTACCAGGCCAGAGACCTGTTTGAGAAGTACGGGGTCCCGGTCCTTCCGGGCATCGTCGCGGACACTCCGGAGGAGGTGCGGGCGGCCGCTGAGAAGCTCGGCGGCGTCACCGTCGTCAAGGCGCAGGTCAAGGTCGGAGGCCGGGGCAAGGCGGGCGGCGTCAAGGTCGCCAAGACCCCGGAGGACGCCGAGGAGGCCGCGAAGGCCATCCTGGGCCTGGACATCAAGGGCCACGTGGTGCGCCGCGTCATGGTCGCCGGCGGCGCCAGGATCGCCCGCGAGTTCTACTTCTCGGTGCTCCTGGACCGCGCCAACCGCTCCTACCTGTCGCTGACCAGCGTCGAGGGCGGCATGGAGATCGAGCAGCTCGCGGTGGAGAAGCCGGAGGCGCTCGCGCGCATCGAGGTCGACCCGCGCGGGGGCATCGACGGCGCCAAGGCGGTCGAGATCGCCAAGGCCGCCGGGTTCCCCGAGGAGCTCGTCGACAAGGTCGCGGACGTCTTCGTGAAGCTGTACGAGGTCTACACCGGCGAGGACGCGACGCTCGTCGAGGTCAACCCGCTCGTGCTGACCGAGGAGGGCGACATCATCGCCCTCGACGGCAAGGTCTCGCTCGACGAGAACGCCGACTTCCGCCACCCCGACCACGAGGCGCTCGAGGACAAGGCCGCCGCCGATCCGCTGGAGGCCAAGGCCAAGCAGGCCGACCTGAACTACGTCAAGCTGGACGGCCAGGTCGGCATCATCGGCAACGGCGCGGGCCTGGTCATGTCGACCCTGGACGTCGTCGCCTACGCGGGCGAGAAGCACAAGGGCGTCAAGCCGGCCAACTTCCTCGACATCGGGGGCGGCGCCTCCGCCGAGGTCATGGCCGCCGGCCTGGACGTCATCCTGAACGACCCGCAGGTCAAGAGCGTGTTCGTCAA